>CAYRCA010000728.1:0-2313 GCA_964422565.1 uncultured Acidobacteriota bacterium
CCCCGGGCCACGTCGATTTTACGGCGGAGGTGGAGCGTTCGTTGCGTGTCCTCGATGGAGCGGTTTCGGTGTTCGACGCGGTGGCCGGCGTCGAGCCCCAGTCGGAGACGGTCTGGCGGCAGGCGGACAAGTACCGGGTGCCCCGCCTCGCCTTCATGAACAAGATGGACCGTCCCGGGGCCGACTTCTTCAAGTCGATGGAGTCCATCGCCAAGAAGCTGCAGGCCCGGCCGGTGGCGATCCAGATCCCCCTCGGGGCGGAGGAGAAGTTCGAGGGGGTGATCGACCTGGTGACGATGAAGGCCATGGTGTACCGGGTCGAAACGCTGGGCGCGCAATTCAACGTAATCGACATTCCCGCCGAGTATCGGGATGAGGCGCGGAAGTGGCGGGAGAAGATGATCGAGTCGGTCGTGGAGACGGACAACGCCTTGCTGGAGAAGTACGTGAGCGAGGAGGAGATCTCGGCGGAGGAACTCATCGGAGTCATCCGGAAGGGGACCATTGGCCTCGAGTTCGTCCCTTGCGTCTGCGGCTCGGCTTTCAAGAACAGAGGTGTCCAGCCCTTGTTGGACGCGGTGGTGAACTATCTTCCGTCGCCTCTCGACGTGCCTCCGGTTCTGGGTCTGATACCGGGCTCGGAGCAGAGCGAGGTTCGAAAGGCCGGTGACAGCGAGCCGTTCTCGGCGTTGATCTTCAAGATCATGACGGATCCCTTTGTGGGCCAGTTGGCCTTTCTGCGGGTCTATTCCGGTTCGCTCAAGGCGGGGTCCACGGTGTTCAACTCCACGCGCGACCGAAACGAGCGCATAGGGCGGCTCCTGAAGATGCACGCCAACAAGCGGGAGGAAATCGAGGCTGTCTATTGCGGCGACATTGCCGCCGCGGTGGGCCTGAAGGACGTCGTGACGGGAGACACCATCTGCGACAAGAGCGCTCCCGTCATCCTGGAGGCCATGGATTTTCCCGAACCGGTGATCTCCGTGGCCATCGAGCCCAAGACTCGCCCGGACCAGGACAAACTCGGCTTCTCCTTGAGCAAGCTGATGCAGGAGGATCCGACCTTCAAGGTTTACACCGACCGGGACACGGGGCAGACGATCATTTCGGGGATGGGAGAGCTGCATCTGGAGATTATCGTGGATCGGCTGTTGCGCGAGTTCAGCGTGGGCGCCAACGTGGGCAGGCCGCAAGTGGCCTACAAGGAGTCGATCACCCAGACCGCCGAGGGTGTGGGGCGTTATGTGCGCCAGACGGGCGGGCGGGGTCAGTTCGGCCACACGAAGATCCGGATCGAGCCGCTGGAGTCCGGGTCGGGCTTTGTGTTCGAGAACGCCATCGTGGGCGGCGCGATTCCGAAGGAGTTCATCGAGCCGGTGCGTGCCGGGATTCGGGAGGCGATGGAGGCCGGCGTCCTGGCCGGCTATCCGGTGGAGGACGTCAAGGCGGTCCTTCACGACGGTTCCTACCATGAGGTGGACTCGTCGGAGATCGCTTTCAAGATTGCCGGGTCGATGGCCTTCAAGGAGGCCGCCAGAAAAGCCAAGCCGATTCTGCTGGAGCCGGTCATGCGGGTGGAGGTGGTGGTTCCCGAGGAATACATGGGTGCCGTCATCGGGGATTTGAACAGCCGGCGGGGTCGAATCGGAGACTTGGAGCCGCGGGGGACGACCCAGGTGGTGCAGGCTTTCGTGCCCTTGGCGGAAATGTTCGGATATGCCACCACCCTGAGATCGCTGACGCAGGGGAGGGCGACCTACACGATGCATTTCGGTCAATACGAGCAGGTGCCCGGGGCTACCGCCGAGGAGTTGGTGGCCAGGGCGCAGGGAAAACTGCTGGTCAAATGAGACGCCGAGTTTCGATGTTGTGACCGCGCCCGCCCGGAGCTGTGGGCGGGTTCCAACCGGAAGGTTAGATCACCAAGTTCGGGAGATTGAGACGCTATGGCAAGGGAGAAATTTCAGCGGACGAAGCCGCACGTGAATGTGGGGACGATCGGGCATGTGGATCACGGGAAGACGACGTTGACGGCGGCGATCACGATGATCCTGGCGAAGGCGAATCCGAAGATCCAGGTGCGGACGTTCGATTCGATCGACAACGCGCCGGAGGAGCGGGAGCGAGGGATCACGATCGCGACGGCGCACGTGGAGTACGAGACGGAGAATCGGCACTACGCGCACGTGGACTGTCCGGGGCACGCGGATTACGTGAAGAACATGATCACGGGGGCGGCGCAGATGGACGGGGCGATCCTGGTGGTGAGTGCGGCGGACGGGCCGATGCCGCAGACGCGGGAGCACATTCTGC
>CAYRCA010000729.1:0-2308 GCA_964422565.1 uncultured Acidobacteriota bacterium
AACGGGCGAACCGGCGTGCCGAAGTGATCGAATCGCAGGACCTGAACCGCACCGCGACTTCGCCGCCGTCGTGGCGTACGGCGTCGGTCCCGCGGCCGAGAGCGCGCCTTCACGATCGCTCCGCCCGTCGATCGACGAAAGGCTGGGGGCCGCAACCTCAACGTCGTATGACCGGGCGGAGTCGGACCCGGACCTCATCTCCGCCGAAGGATAGGTTCCGTCGCCGCCCGGCGTCCGGAAAACTTTCTCCAGCGGGAAGGAAACCCTCTCCGACGCAATAGGAGCAGAATCGTCAAGAACGCGACCGGCGCCAACCCGGCCAAAAGGAGCGCCGTCCGGCGGGAATGTTCGGACCCGCGGATCTCGAGGCGTTGCGACGGTTGATCCGCAGTCAGGACAAAGGGCAACTCCCGGCTCCCCTCGATGAAACGACCCAAAGTGCGATGACCGCCCGAGTTTGCCGCCAAGAGGGACTCGAGCAGGAGTTCGCCGTCGCCGGACGTCTTGTAGCGCGTCTCCAGCCTCAGATAGCCGGTCGGCAGGGAATCCGGCCCCTGAGCCGAGACCATCTTCAGACGGGGTCCCGAGATCCGAAACGCGTCCATGAAACGGGCGGGAAGATCCAGGGGCTGTCCCCCGGGGGCCGCGTCCGCCGACGCGTCGAACAGGTGCTCGATCTCCTCCTTCGGCACCAGAAGGACACTGGTCAGCCCTTGCCGGTCCCGTTCCACCAGCCAGAACGAAATCCCGTCTCTATGGCCCCGGATTTCCGTCGAGAGGCCCAGCGCGATCCACGCGACAAGGGCAAGAAGAAGACCGGCCCGCTCAACGGGACGCGCGCAACTCCGCCCGCAGTTCATCCAGTACTCCTCTCACCTGCCGGATTCGCTCCTCGAGCTCCTCTCGATAGCGAAAGGACTGCCGACTGGGGGACGGGTCGCTCCGGGCGATGATCGATTCAATTTCCCGGAGATAGGTCTCGGACAGTTCCAGATAGCCGGGAGCCGTCTCGGGGTTGATGAAGCCCCCCCGCTCCGTTTCCACGTAGACCGGAGTCGTGTGGGCATACTGGGTCGGCCCTCCTTCGCAACGCGCCGCCAGCCAAATTCCCCGTTCGATGGGGAACTCGATCCGGACCTCCAACTTCTGACGTCCCTCCCCGAGGGGAATCACGTTTTCGCTCGAAGCGACGACTTCTCCATGCCCCACGACCTCCAAGCGCCGCAGCGGAATCCCGCCCTCCAAGCCGAATGCCTCCGCCACAACCTCGACTGTAGAGCCCGAACGTGCCTGGAATCGGTCGCCCGGCAGCCTGTCGTCGACCCGCAGGAAAAGCATGGGACCGCTGGTCACGAAGGTTCGGCCCGCCCTCAGGCCCCCCAGCCAGCTTTCGAACGAAAACTCCTCTTCCAGGTAGGTATAGAAGCGCGCGTCTCCGATCTGGGTGCACCCCTCTTCCACGCCGAAAGCCGGTCCCCGGCCACACCAGGGGAAGTCGGAACCGGCGGTGGCCGTCAGCGGAAACCCCAAATCGAGATAATGATAGTAGTGTTGAAGTAAGAGCGGACCTCCTTCGACACAAAACTGCAGGAGTTCGAGGAAATCGACCTTGTCCCTCGGCAAATCCAGGGTCAAGCCACGGTAGCCGTGGAAGGACATGGCCTGATGGGCGTAACCCGCGAGCCCGCCCAAACGGCGTACCTCGTCGAAGACCCGATCGTACAGATAATAGGCGGAGGTAAAGCGCACGAACCCATCCGCCGCCAGTGAGATAGTGTGTCCAATTTCGTCCGTTCGCGGGTCTTCCTGACCGGAGACCAGAAGATACCGGCCCTCGCCGTATCGTCCGGCCTCTCCGAAACCATACTGAGCGAAGTATGTACCCGTCCAGAAATCACCCATCTGCAGCAGGTTGCCGACGTGCACGTCCTCGGCGGCGATCCACCGCAGGATCAGCGGGTCCTCCCGCGGGGAACGTCGCAGGTGGATATGGTCGTCTCCCGAGTACCATCCCCGCCCGGGCATATCGATCCAGCGGCTGAGGGTAAGCGTCATCTCGACCCTCCCTCCCTTCGGCAGATCGACCACTCGTCGCTGTCGGCGGTACTCATATCCCTTCGAGATCGCGATCTGGTAGCGGCCGGGATCGAGGTCGAGCGTAAACGCGCCGTCGACATAGAAGGCGCCGTCCGGCTGGAGGGAGAAGCCTTCGGCCGCGTCGTTGCGGCCGTACATCACCGCGATGGCTTCCTCGGGGACGCCCATGACCCGGCCCGGAAGCGCCAGGGCGGCGGCCGGGGCGGCGACC
>CAYRCA010000730.1:0-2307 GCA_964422565.1 uncultured Acidobacteriota bacterium
GGGGAAGCGGCGGAGGCGCACGTCCGGAGGGCCGTCGTCATCGGCACCGGAGGAGCGACGAAGGTATTGCCGATCCAGTTCGTCGACGAGACCTTGGCAGTCGGGCGTGGGTGACGTGCCTTGCCGACAGAGACCTGCATGATGAGGTTCGGAGATGAACCAACTCGAACTCTTCAACCGGGACAGAGTGTTACGGAGGCGGATTCGGGAGCTGCTCGTCCGGCTGGAGTTCAGGGAGGCGGAGAGACTGTGCGCGAAATACGCCGAACTCCCCGGGGCCGAGCCGCTCGGTTGGGAACTGGATGTCCTCAAGTTCGAAAAGCGGGAGACTCGGCGCAGGCTCGGGCTGGACGACGGACTCCGCCTTTGGGAGGAGTTCCGCTCCCGGCTCTTCTTTAACCACATCCCTCCCTCTTACGCCGAACAGCTCGAAAACAGCTACTTTTCCAGACTTCTGGCGGCGAACCGCAGCCTCTTCGACTCGGTGACCACGCCGGGCGGAAACTCGCTGGGGGTCCTGTATCTCAGGGCGGGCCAGCCGCGAAACGCGCGGAAATGGATTGAGAAGGAGATCAGGGAGTGCGGAGAGAACTGGCGACGTCGGGTCCATCTGGGCAACTGCCATCTCCGGCTGAAGGACAAGCCTTCGGCGAGGACCAACTACATCTGGGCGTTTCTCCGCGGCTTGCCCGCGACGGCCCACGACGAGATCGAGGACCGGGAGCTGGTGGGTTGGCTGCGGTCGGCGTCCTCTCCGGAATGGGGGTTCGTCGAAGAGGCGGTGTCCGGCAGGATTGCCTTTCCCCGGTTTAAGTCGCTCGGCGACTATAGGGACTTTCTGGCCGCCTTCGTCGAGCCCATCGAGAGGGATCCGGACTCGAAGGCACCCTCCCGTCGGTTTGGGATCTGGCTGATGCTGAGTGAGAATCGTCGACTTTGCGACGACGACCTGCTCCGGACCGCGCGTCTGCGGATGAGGGGGCTGAACCCCCGGTTCCACGCGGAGCACATGACGCGCCTCGACACTCGGGGCGGTTGAGCCCGCAAGAAAACGTCTCTCACTGTAAGGCTTCTTGTGGATTTCTAGGGCAGCGCCGTCCATCCGCCGGCGGGCCCCGGTTTTTTCGGATCCCCGGGCCCGGCGACGCTGTCGGCGGAAACCGTTGAAACAGAGACCGGGAGGAACGACAGCCGGGCAAATAGACTGCTTTCGGAGGTGGGATAGGCTTGGATTCAGTTCTTCGCTACCCAGCTTGAAACAAGTTCCCGCCCTACAGCCGGTGTCTCGCCGGATTCCAGGTAGCCCGCCCGGGACGATCCGATCGCCACACGCTTGTTGTCGGTTGCCGGACTCGCGGGCCCAGCGCAAGATGAGCGTGCTACCTACGATCCGCCCGCGAGTACTCCGGCCTGCGGAAAGTCCCTCTGAGACCGAACGGTCGACTCGGTCTGTCTGGTCGGGCTTCTGCGACCCAGCCAGCCTTCGAGAGAAAACCGCCACACTTCGGTGTCCCTGCGCGGCTGAAGAGGACGACCTTCCCTTCGACCAGCTCATGACAACGATGTCCAAGTACTGATTCGCAGGGTGCGCAACTGGATCTCCACGACACTCAAGAAGGAACTGCCCGGTCCAACGGAGATCTTCTATGGAGTCACGGACTTCATTGCCGATGTGCAGCTAAGCTTTGAGGGTCGGGGCTTTTCCCGCGACGACATTGGGGAAATGGAGATCCCAGAGTTCGTGCGGGAGATTGAGCGCTGGAGAGCCGAGTAAGGTGGGGACCGTTCCCTCCACCCATAGGGGCTGACCAACCTGTCCCAAGTGTCGGCACCCCCGGCTCCTGGTACGAGACGGCAACCTGTACCTGGACCGTTATGTCGGACACCGGGTGTCCTTCCGCCCGAAGAGGCCCAGGTAGGAGTTCACGCTGCTTGGAGCTTCGGGTACGCACAATGAATCGTCCCGCGTCCCGAAGGTCATCAACGCGCCCAACCTGAGGAGGCGAGGGCCCAAGACGGGTTTGGGTTGAGACACGTGCGTCGCCACCCCCGAAGCCTTAAAACCTCCCCGTGAGCCCGAAGGAGAGGCGCAGCATGTTGATGCGGAGATCTCCGGCGTGGCGGATGTGGATCCAGTCGCTCTGAAAGACCCGAACCGCGACGTTGCGACCGACGCCGACGTCGAGGCCGCCGCCGGTGACGAAGGCAAGGCCGGTGTCCGATCCCGACGCCCCCAGCAGCCATAGATTGGTCCGTCCGGCCCCGACCAGAAAGCGGCCAAACCCGCGCGTCCGCCTGGTTCTCCCC
>CAYRCA010000731.1:0-2305 GCA_964422565.1 uncultured Acidobacteriota bacterium
GCCGTTTCGGCTCGGGGAGCGATTCGGACAGGCGCATCGTGTGGCGCGGCGGAATGACCTCGTCTCTCTCCGCCAGGGCGACCGCCACCGGCCCCCGGAAATCCTGGAGGTTGGCGGCGCTGTCGTACCTGTCCCGGACCAGCAGCCGAGCGGGAAGGAACCAGTAGAGGGACTGGGCCAGATCGGGAAGGTTGTCCCAGGGGGTGATGAGGGCGACGCCGGCCACCGCGGCCTCGCCGCTTCCCACAATCGCCGAGGCGACGCCGCAGCCGAGGGATTCGCCGACCAGAAAGAGCGGTACGTTGAACTCCTCCGAGGCGAGGCGAAGAGTCTCGAGGCCGTCCTCGACGAACGTTCGTTCCGAGGGGGAGCCGGGACGGGCGCCATAGCCCGGGTACTCGGCCAGCACGACCCGGCAGCCCAGGGGTTCCAAAGCCGGGATGTAGTAGTGCCGATCAAGGGCGGCGCCGGCGTTGCCGTGGAAGACGACCGCCGCGGCTCTCGCCCGCTCCGGGGCGGAGCGGGAGACCCAGCCTCGGTAGTTGTGCATGTGGCGGGGCCAAGGTCGAAGATCCAGATCGGCGGCACGGCTCTCGAGTCGGTCGGGTGCGCTCCTGCGGGGATGGTAAAGGAGGAAGTCCTGCAGGAAATACGCCGCGGCCACCACAATCAGATAATACACAGGCAGCCACCCGAGAGCGCGCAGCCTGTTCAGCCGGGAAGGACGGGACAAGGGAATCTCCCATCTTCGCGTGTCGTGCCCGGTTCAGACGGCCAATGCGGCCGGTATCGCTCCAACCACAGGCCGGTCGGGGTCTTATGTAACCCCGTCACCGAATCCGCTCAGTTCTCCCGCTCCCGCCCAGAGGACGCGGGACCCCGGACGTGGGGGGGGGTGCCGGGTTGACTTCCCTCGCGGGCCTGCGCCCCATAGTACCCGGAACCCAACCCCCCGGCACCCCGGTCAGTTCAGTTCTCGGATGTAGATGTTTCGAAACTGCACCAGGCTGGGCGAACTGGTCCACTCGCCGTCCCGTTTCGAGCCGTGATGCTGGAGAGCCAGCCGGCCCCTTTGGGGAATCTCCGGGAGCTGGGCGTTCTCGATCACCATGTGGCCGTTCAGCTCCACCCAGAGTCGGTCGCCCCGCAGCGTGATCTCGAAGGTGTTCCACTCCCCGATATGGTTGTCGGCAAGCATGCTGGGTGTGACTCCCGCCCGGACCTCCGGCGGCATGTTTCGGTCCATCCGGTAGCCGTATACCTCCCCCGAGCCCACCGGCCAGGACCAGATGTTGACTTGGGCCTTGCTCGACCCGCGTAGGTAAACTCCGGAGTCGGAGTCGGGGACGGCGATCCGGATCTCCTCACCCTGTTCGTTCAACTTGTGGGTGCCGTCGGGCAGAATGATGCGGACATTCTGGTTCACAAACGGGGTCGAGGTGATCCGCCAGTCGAGCCGCAGGACGAAGTCTCCGAACTCCCTCTCCGTCCAAAGGTTCTTGTCCTCCGGCGCCTCGCTCAGGGCGTCGTAGTCGATCACGCCGTCCACTACGCGCCAGTGGCCGCCGTCCCCCTCGGGGACGATCCAGCCGGTGAAATCCCGGCCGTTGAAAAGCGACACGAACCCTTCCGGGGGTTCGGCCGTCACCGCCGGAACGCTCGCGATCAGAGTTAGAACCAGGATCAGACTCAGTCTCGCAGGGGCCTTTCTCATCGTCATAGATCTCCTTGAAAAGTCGATTTGCCCGCCCATGGTACCGGAAAGCACAACCGGAGGACAGTGCCCGGGGGCCGGGTTTTGGGGAGTGGGGACTGGGACTGGGGGGGTGTTGGGGCCGGCGCTGGGGGCTGGAGGGCTGGGGACTGGGCGGGTCGGACTTGTCGGACTGGTCCGACCGCCGCCAAATACCTCGAGAGCTGGAACGTGGGTTGACAAACCCCCCGTCCCCAGCCCCCAGTCCCCAGTCCCCAACAGACCTACCGCTCCTCCGGCCTCGGAAGCATCGGGAAGAGGCGGAGGATGTCCTCCTCGCTGGGCTGATGGCCGTACTCGGCGATCTCGAAGGCCTCGGCGTGAACCACCCGCGCCGCCCTCTCGGCTCCGTACCACTTGACCAGCGACTCCCGCATTTCCGGGGTGATCGAGGGCTGACCGCGCCAGTTCACGAGCCACTCCCGCCGGGCGACCGGATCTTCCGGAACCTCAGCGAGACGGCGATCCACCCAGGGCAGCCATTCGTACATCTGGGAAACGTGGGCGTCCAGGGCGTCGAATTTCTTCTCGAAGGTGTCGTCGATGGCCACC
>CAYRCA010000732.1:0-2301 GCA_964422565.1 uncultured Acidobacteriota bacterium
CCCTCCGGGCTCCTTCCGCCTCCTCCCCCGAAAACCCATCTCTTTCGTCGTCTGATCTCTTTTCTTTTTTCCTCATGATCTCCTCGGACATCGTATTCTCTCCCGTCCCGCTCATTTTGTGTCCAAGGAAACCGGGAGCGGCTCAGGTGAAATGAACGAACAAGTGAACAAGTGGGAATGGGGGATTTGGGCAATAGGCATTCTGATGTGGCTTCTCGGGTACATCATGCTGCTGAGGCAGGCATTTGCGAAAGGCGGCAACTGGGGCTGGCTCATGTTGATCCCTCCGTTTTTGGTGATCGCTAGCCCGGTGTTCGGCATTCAGTTCTGACCAGAGACGAGAAGTGCGCTCTACCTGTTCCTGTGCGGTTTTGGACTTGCATGGCTCGGAGTTTTGATCGCGGGAGCTCTTTGGAATCCAGAGTACCGGTAGCTTGTTGCAAACGGGCTCATATTGTGAGTCCGGTGTGGAGAAGTCAGTCAGTGCGAGGGAGTTCGTGTTCCCGCCAGTTTCAGCAGTCATTGCCAAGTGCGCCTATGCTTTCCTCAACCTCGCATTCCGCGTCGCACCCAGAGTCTCCTAGAATGATTTTCAGGAGGCTCCCTGAGCCGATGTTTTAAAAGGAGTCGCCATGCCCGACCCAAGTGACGCCAATCCCGAACTGTTGCCGCCGCGGCTGCTGGTGAAGCTTCGCCCCTCTCCGGCCCTTCGCGCCGCCGAGCGTCGCGCCAAGCTGCAGCCGCTGCATGACACGGAAGCGGCCCGATCGGCCCTGTTGGGGTTCGGGGCCGAACCTCAGTGGTTCGTGGCCGAGCTTCCTGACGGCGAAGGATGGGAGCTGGCCCACAGCCGTGTGGCCGATCAACTGGGCGTCGCGCCTTCGGATCTGGTCTTTGCCGAACCCGATTTGGTTTACACGGACTATGAGGGTCGAGGACCGGGTGGGAACGAGCGGGCGCCGTCCGGTCCCTTCGCTCTAGGAAAGGATTGCGACAGAGAAGAGCCCCAGAGTTCGAAGGGCGGCAAGGCCAAGGGCCCTGAGGTTTTCGGCTGGCACCTGGACGACGAATTCACCCAGCTCGCGGCGGCCCGCGAAGCCGTGCCGTTCTCGGATCCAAAGACCCGCATCGCGCATCTTGACACCGGCTACTTGCCGAAGCACGAGAGCACGCCCACAGGGGTTCAGCGCCACCTGGAGCGAAACTTCGTCGAGGAGAGCGGCGACGCGACGGACCCGGGGCGAACCCGTCTTCTGATGGACAACTCAGGGCACGGCACCGGGACGCTAGGGATTCTCGCGGGGAAGGCTCCCCCAGACGGGAGCAGGCGTCCGCTGGGGGGCGCCCCGGAGGCCGAGATCGTTCCGCTGCGCGTCGCGCCCCGGGTCGTCCTGATCCGCACCATCGCGTTCGCCCGGGCCCTGCAATACGCCCTGGACATTCAGTGCGACGTAGCCTCCATGAGCATGGGGGGCCTTCCCTCGCGGGCATGGCGCGAGACCGTGGATCGGGCCTACGAGGGCGGAATTTGCATCGTCACGGCCGCCGGCAACAACTACTCCGGCGTGCCGACCACCAATCTGGTCTATCCGGCCCGCTACGGGCGAGTGATCGCCGTCTCCGGGGTCATGGCCGACAACCGGCCGTACGCTGGACTCCGGGTAGGCACCATGGAGGGGAACCACGGCCCGCTGAGCCGCATGGACGCCGCGATGGCGGCCTACACGCCAAACATTCCATGGGCGCTGATGGAATGCAAAGCACTGTTCCGGCTGAACGGCGAAGGCACTTCCAGCGCTACCCCCCAGGTGGCCGCGGCAGCAGCGCTGTGGTTTGAGAAGCACAAAGGGTTTCTGGCGCGAGACTGGACCCGCGTGGAGGCGGTGCGGCACGCCCTCTTCTCGACTGCGAGGAAGCCCAACGGATACGACGGGAAGACCTTCGGCCATGGAATCCTCCGCGCCGCCGAAGCTCTCAAACAACCGCCCATGGCGGGTCTTCCGAAGACCCCTTCGGACTCCGACTCCTTCGCGTTCTTTCGCGTCATCACCGGGCTTGGGATCGAAGCCCCCACGTTGCGGGAAGAGATGTTCAACCTGGAGGTCATGCAGCGCTGGATGGCCAACCCGCATCTCCACGAGGCCGTCCCCGACCCGGACTTCGAGGCCGACCTCGACGAGCGGACGCTTCGCCGGGTCATGGAGGCCCTGATCGAGGACGAGGGGGCGTCAGCCTCGCTCAGGCGGCACGTGGCCGCCCGATGGTCGGCCGTGACCGGTCGCACCAGAAGCCCCGTGCCCG
>CAYRCA010000733.1:0-2296 GCA_964422565.1 uncultured Acidobacteriota bacterium
CCGAAGCGGGCGCAGAAGCCCACCTCAGCAATGGACGACTTGACAGCGCCCGCTGCCGGCTCCAACCGCGTGTTGCGACAAGAATCCTTAATTTGTTATGTGTCGCTCGGCAGTCGGAGAACTGTTTCGCCGTGCTCGTCCAGAATCTGAATCGACGCGCCACCCTCTTGGGGCGCCACGATTACAATCCGGCTTCGCCCCTCACCGTCCATCAATACCACACTTGCCCCACCGTCACGGCCGGTTCCAAAGGACGCACGAGTCGTTCCGAACAGCTCACGAAGGCGCATCCGTCGTAGTTCAGGGGATATGGCTCCGATCGCGGCGGTCAGTTCATCCCGTGAGGCTCCCGGATCGAGGCCCAGTGCAACCTGGGCATCAAAGATAGAGTGATCCGGACGGTCGCTGATGGTGAGGCCAGACCTTGATCCGCCCGGGTCCTGGTAATGTGCGAGGACCACGGTCTGATCCTGCTTGTAGCCATCCAGGGACAAGTGACGGACCGCACTGTACCCGTTCGATGTTTCTCGAACACCAAAAAGCAATCCCCCAACCTCGTCCCCTTTGCCGTCGAAGAAAATGATTGAGGGCACACCCATTCGCTCGCCCTCTTGCCCCTCCATCACGACCTGTCCGTCAAGCGTTGCTACAGCAGGTCTCTGAGAATTGGCAACAACCAGAGCCGGTGTTCCGTCAGGTTCCAAGATCTCCAAGCGCTCGACCGCGATAACGGAAGGAATGGTCGGCGTCCGAGCAAGTAGCCAAACGGTCGTGCCGAACCACAACAAAGCAAGGATCGCGACTCCAGCTCGCAGTATTTTCAGTTCACGTTGTATTTGGCGGGCCTCACCGCTCGGCTCATCTGCTTCTCGCATTTCTACATTCCCTTCTACCGGAACACACTGTCAGTTGAGGTGACTGCCTTTCTGCGAAAGTACACATAACGCTTTGGCGATCAGCGGCCGGCGAAGCCGGTCCGCTGCATCGCCGTGTTAGCCGGTCGGCGACACCTTAGCCCTTCGCTAGCAACCTCGTCGAACCGGCCGCTCAGCGCATCGCGTCCAGGCGGTCCATCGTTGCCCCAGCCCGTCGACGAACTCGCTGATACGCATAGAGCATTACGCCGTTGATCA
Source organism: uncultured Acidobacteriota bacterium (assembly GCA_964422565.1). GTDB lineage: Bacteria > Acidobacteriota > UBA6911 > RPQK01 > JAPXNP01 > CAYRCA01. The sequence goes on from CAYRCA010000733.1 coordinate 1,134, forward strand.
CCAAGGCCCCTAGACTGACGGCCGGAATGATGCTCCAGGCACTGGTTCCGCCGAAGTAGAAGCTCCAGATGACCTTGAGCAACGCGCCCACGTTGATCACGAGAAAGCCGGCCAGCCAGGAGCGCCGCCAGAACGCCCAGGCCAAGGCAATGAACCAGACGGGAACGAGCGCCGTCATCGCCACCTTGCTAAGGTTCCAAGGCCCCGTGATGTACTGCCGCTCCATGGCCAAGAACGCCGCCGCACGCGGATCCGTCGTCGCTGGCGCTGGAAACCAGAACATGCTCGAAAGCACGGCCACAATGGTCAGCGCAACGCCCCATTTACTCTTCTTGTATGCGAAGTAGCAGAAGGGCAGGATGAAGAGCGGTCGGATGTACCAGCTGAGCGGGTTGTGGTGTCGGGCCCACGCCCAGTTCAAGAAGTCGTAAAGTCCATCCATCAGACGCCTCCGGTCAGGCTAAACGATGAGGATTGTATCCGGAGTGCGGCGGGAAGGCACGGTTTTTCTCGGTTTCGGAGCCGGGCGGAGCACTCCGGATACTTCCCCGACACATCTCGCGAGGGAGTGTGCCCGCAGCGGGCGGGGCGATCCGTCGTCCGGACAAATTCGTCGATTCTCGACGCCGGGCCGACGAAAACGTGGCTAAGTCTCGGAACCTCCGACCGCGAATCGTTGGACGTTCAGTCCCGCTGCTTTCGGAGTCTCACGGGGCTTTCGCGGCCTCTTGCATCCTCGATTTCGAAGTCCGAGGGAATCTCAAACAGCGACGGATCCGGCTCCAGCCTCTCGACGTTTTCGAGCCGAAAGACGGTCTCGCCCACGCGGGGATCGTAGTGTCGACTCCGGACCAGGGTTTCCAGTTCCGGCGAATACCAGCGTTCGGTCACGACCTCGATGGGAAGTTCATTGCCGATCGCGCCGGCGGGAATCGTCAGGACCGTTCGGGTCCCTTCGGACAGAACCCCCTCTATGGTGCGGACTCCGAGATCCTGGGTGGTCGTGTTTCCCTCGGCCTCCGCCGGGAGACGGTGGAAGCGAAAACGCTCCATCGACGCGGAACCGTCCCGGAGGACAATCCGTTCACCCTCGACCCTTTCCCCCCGGGGCGGACGTCGAACCACGACGACCTCGGACGAGCCCTCGTCTCCGTTTGCCGAGT
>CAYRCA010000734.1:0-2292 GCA_964422565.1 uncultured Acidobacteriota bacterium
CTCCTCGCCTTTCTCGGACAGATGACTATGGTGACTATGACGACTCGTAGATCGACGGAATGGGCCGCGCCGGAGAGGATTGCTGGACCGTGGCCGAGGCGAAGGCGAAGTTGAGCCGACTGATCGATCGGGCCGGATCGGAGGGACCGCAGACTATCCGGATGATCGCGCCCGCCAAGACGTACCCGGTGTTGCCTGTGCGGTGCTGTGGCCGAACAGCGCGAGCGGAACCAGGACGGCCGGAAGGCGACGTGAAACCACAATGGTTCGCAGTGTAGCCTATTCCCAGTCAACCGGGGAGGTGGTTGTGTCCCCTGCCTGTCGCGAAGGATCGGAGCGTTCGGTCGGAGCTTCGGTCTGTTCGGGGGCATGGTAGATGGTGCGGTAGCCTCGACTGAGGAACGCCAACGAACCGACGCCGACGCCGATCGCGACGATTGCTGTCGCCAATCCCCGTCTGCCTTCGTTCGACGCAATCCTCGCCGGCAGATAGGCGCCGCCCGCTCCCGCTCCGACGCCGATCAGTCCATGGAGCGAGCGGCGACGGCCATCCTGTACCCTGATCCTGCGGACCTCGCCGCGGGAAAATACTCTGTCCCCATTCTTGGCGGAAATCGCGATCGAGTCGTCGGTCACCTCAACGAGCCTTCCCCGCAGACGCGGCGCGTCATGGGGCTGGACTTCGATCTTGGCTGCTTTCGCAATTCCACGCACGGATGCCCAGTCACCCCGAGCCGGAACTTGGGTCGCGGTAAGGGTCCCGGGCGTTCCCAGAACGAAAACCAGGAGCCAGGGAACCGAGTGGTTGATCGCCTTGTGCTTTGTCATGATCACGCCTCCGGGAATTTGCGGAACGATCTCTCTTTCCGCGGGATTGAGCCGGGCGGGCGGATCGTTGTTGCGGGCCCGCTCGGTGTTGCCGCACCCGAAAGCACAGTACAGCGGATCACCCGGATGGTTACAGTGACTCCGGGGCGGGGTGCCGCCTGTAACCTATCCGCGCCTTTCTTGTACTGAAGCTCAACGGTCACGAAATCCGAGAACCGAAGAACGACCGTCAACCATCGGGAGGGAGGTCACATGTCCAAACGTTGCGTCTTGGGAATCTGGACGCTCGCGTTGTTCACGATGGTCGCAGAGGCTTGCCTTGCGGCCGGAGGGCCGGTTCCGGGTCGATGGGAAAAGGTGGAGCGGTTGCCCCGCGACGCGGAGATCCTTGTGACGCTGCGCTGGGGAGAACAACAGCGGGGAGCGTATTTGCGAATGGATCCCGAGGTCCTGTGGATGCGCACTCAGGACCTGAGGGAACGGGAAATCCTGAGAAAGGACGTCGCACGGGTGGAGCGGGCCCCCAAGCCCGGGGGGACCGCGTGGGGGCGAGGAATGGTTTGATCGTCGGGGCCGGCGTAGGTGCCCTAATCGGGGCCGCTTTGGGCGGCGGCGGCGAATCTTTTAGCGGCCCCGGCTTTGCCCACACCTCAAAGGACCGACGACTGCAAGCGGCCGCGGCGGTTGGAGCTCTGGGCGGCGGCGTCGGTGCGGGGTGTGGCGCCCTCATTGGGTCGGGGCGGAAAAAGGGGTCGGTTCTGTATTCCGCCGCAGACCCCGGAGAGCCATGAACAAGGGCCCGGTCCTTCTGTGTAGGTTGACTACGGCCCGCGTACACGACTTGACGCTGGTGACGCGGTACGCGGCGGACTTCGAGGCGTCGGTCGAGAGTATCCTGAATCCGTTTCGAATCTGAGGGGCGCCGGGCGGAAATCAGCGGTCAGCGGGGCGGATGGCGGGAAGCGGCGGGGAGCGAGCGGTGGCTCTCCGGCGATCCGCGCCGTCCGTACCTCCCGCCACAAGGGAAGACTCCCGCTTCCCGACGGTCCTGTCGCGTCCTGCGGACCCTTGGAGAGGAGACGTTGGAGGGCCGCGCAACCCCACCCTCCTTCGTCGGGTGGGGCTAATTCCTGTCGGCCCCTCCGGGGCCTCGTCCCCGACGCCGACACCTCGCCTTGGCCTCTCCGGGGCCTCGTCCCCGACGCAAACACTCCCGCCCGGAAAGTCAACGCCCGGCGCGACACTTGGAACTCGACACTCGGCACTCGAAACCGGAAACTCGGAACTCGGAACTGGGAAACTCGAGACTCGAGGGGGGCAGGAGGGGGGTCAGTGGACCACGACCTGCTGGGGGACGGCGGACAGGTATTCGCCCGATCCAAACAGCTCGAAGCCCATCCCTCTCCGGCTGGATCAGGTATTCGCCCGATCCAAACAGCTCGAAGCCCATCACTCTCCGGCTGG
>CAYRCA010000735.1:0-1552 GCA_964422565.1 uncultured Acidobacteriota bacterium
GCGGGCATCGGGTGAAGGAGTTAGGAGCTAGGAGTTAGGAGCTAGGAGTTAGGACTTAGAAGAAGGTCCGTTCCCCTTTTCGGGATCCGGCGCTCCTTTTCACCCTCTCCTGTGTGCCTCGCCCACGCCCGTTCACTTCTCTATCGCCTTTCAAGGATCCACTATTTTCCGCTTTGTTTCACCCCGCCCGCCATCAATCCGGTTTGAATCCGGGTGAAAAGCGCGTACTCGAGGGGGTCGGGTGAACACGGCGGTTCCATCTCCCGTCGCCTCCGCCTTCCCCACAATTTTCGGCGATACTCCCGATACTCCGGCTTCCCCTGCCCAATCGTCGTGTCTTGGGGTAGAATCGGAAACATGGCGACGTTGGGTTGTGCCCCGTGCGCTCGACGCGGCTCCCGACTTCCCCGCGGACTCATCCTGGCGGCTCTTACGACGGCGACGTTGGGCGCGCTGTGCCTCGCTCAAGCCCAAGATCCCCGATTGCGTCAGGAGGAGGAGCGGAGTCCCTACGACCAGTGGCTCAACGAAGATGTCGCGCACATCATCACCGATGAGGAGCGTAAAGTGTTCGGCGAGCTCACAACCGAAGAGGAGCGGGAGAACTTCATCGAGCAGTTCTGGCGCAGGCGGGACTCCGACCAGCGTACCGCCCACAACGAGTTCAGGGAGGAGCATTACCGGCGCATCGCCTACGCCAACGAGCATTTCACCAGCGGCCGGCCCGGCTGGAGGACGGATCGGGGCCGCATCTACATCATTCACGGGCCGCCCGACGAACTACACGACCACTTCGGCGGCCCCTACGCGAGGCCGATCTACGAGGGTGGCGGAGACACCACGACCTATCCCTACCAGGTCTGGCGCTATCGGCGGATCGACGGAATCGGCTCCGACATCGAACTCGAGTTCGTGGACCGAACCTTGACGGGCGACTACCGACTGGCCAACGACCCCTTTGAAAAGGACGCGCTGGCGAACGTTCCCGGAATCGGGCTGACCCTGGCCGAAGAGCGGGGCTTGGCCACGAAGCACGATCGGTTCATCCTTTCCGGCGCGGGGGAGTACTACCCCCTGCTGGCTCAGCGATATCAGGACCAGCCCTTCGTTCGCCTGGAACGTTACGCCACGGTGATGCGTCCCCCAACCATCCGATACGACGACCTCAAGCAGCTCGTCGACGTCGACATCACGTTCAACACTCTGCCCTTCCGGATCAACCAGGCCCACTTCCGACTCAACCCGGAGCACTGCATCATTCCCATCACCGTGGAATTCGCCAACCGACATCTGACCTTCCGGGAGGAGGGCGGAGTGCATCGGGCCAGGATTTCACTCTACGGCGTGGTGACCACCATGGGAAATCTGGTGGTGAACGAATTCGAGGACGACGTCGCCGTCTCCTTCCGCTCCGACGACCTGGACCTCGGACTCCAGGGAACCTCGCTCTATCAGAAGATACTGGTGCTGGAGAAAGGGAGGCGGGTCAAGTTCGACCTGGTGGCGAAGGATTCGGGCAGCGGAAAGGTCGGCGTCGTCACCCGGGCGCTCT
>CAYRCA010000735.1:1562-2292 GCA_964422565.1 uncultured Acidobacteriota bacterium
GCCCAATTACAGCGCCGAGGAGCTCGAGGTCAGTTCGCTGGTCCTTTCCGACACGATCGTTCCTCTGACCACGATGCCCGAGGCCGACGAAATGTTCGTCCTGGGGGATGTGAAGGTTCGTCCCAGCCTGGACCGGCGGTTCCCCCTGGACCGGCACATGGGCGTCTATTTCCAGTTGTACAACGTCGGCGTCGATCAGCAGAACTTCCGACCGGCGCTGCGGGTGACGTATCGACTCTTGCGGGGCCAGACGGAGCTGCTCTCGATAGTGGACGACGCGGGCGAGTCGATCCAGTTTCTCTCCGCACAGCGGGTCGTGCTGACGCGAATGTTCTCTCCCCGGGAATTGGGGGTCGGCCGGTACCGGATCGTGGTCGAGGTCGTCGACGAAATCACCAACCAAATGGCCATGCTCAGCGAGGAGTTCGAAGTCGTTCCCCCGCGGCGCCGACCTTCCGGCGGCTCATAGAGCGGTGTTCGACAAGGCTGCCAGCGTGTCTCATCTCCCCCTCGGAAATCCCCTCGTTGTCGCCCGAAACCGCCTGCCGGCATTGTGCGTGGGCCTAGTCGTCTGGCTTTCGACGGCAAGCCTCCCGGCGGCCGACCCGGCGGAACCCGTGGTGTTCCGCGACGTCACCGAGGAGGTCGGGATCGATTTCGTCCACCGCTCTTCGGCCACCAGCCGGAAATACCTGCCGGAAACCATGGGGTCGGGCGTCGCCCTGCTCGA
>CAYRCA010000736.1:0-2279 GCA_964422565.1 uncultured Acidobacteriota bacterium
CGACGGCAGCTCCACAAAATCCCAGGCCACGTGCGTGCCCGCCAGGCTGCGGATCGAAACCCTTTCCCTGGATGAACGACAGCGGCTTCTGGATCGTCTGCAAGATGTCCGGAATGACCGAGGCCGAGACGATTCGAAACTTCTCCTTCATGCTCTCGATCATGGGCGTGGTCGGCCTGCTGGTCGTCATGCTGGGAGCCTCGCTGTTTCCGCTGGTCTGACGTCGTATCCCGACGCTCGGAACGCCTGCGAGCGGCCCGCGGGCAGTCACCAACGGACGGGCTGGAACCTCCAGCCGGGCTGGACCTTCCCCATTTCGACCTCGTCGTTTGTCTCGGTCACCAGAACCCGTACGTATCGCACATCGCCCGCGCCTGGGCGACGATCCTCTCCGGGTCGAGCCGCCTTCTGCCGCGCCGCGGCCCAGCCCCGCGCGTCGGCGTCGACGCCGAATCCAAGTCCCCCGCCGGCGCCCTCGCGCCTGTAGAAGAGATACGCGGAGAAGTCGACCCGCTCGCGCACGCGTCCGCCGAGGAGATCGCGGACGGGTCGTCCGATGGCCTTTCCCTTGAGATCAAAGCAGGCGACCTCGAACCGCAGTTCCCGGAACCTCGGCAAGCCCCGACAGGTTGTCGTCTGTCACCAGTTCGACGATGGTCCTCAACGCGTACGGCGCGGGAAGGCCGGCGGCGTGCAGGAGCGGCGGATCGGCGATGGCGATCGGCGTGACGCGCACGTCGGCGACTCTCATCATGCATTCCCCTCCAGCGGAACTCTACCACTGGTATGGTAAGAAAGGCCTTGCGCGCCGAGTGGGTCCGTGTTAACTATAGCGGTCCCGTATTTATCGAAATAATCAGGAAAATTTCCGAAGGTTCTTTTCAACTCCGGGAGCATTCCCGGAGCAAGAGGAGTATTTTCTATGTATGAAACGCCAGCTGGTCAGCAGGCGGCTCCGGCGCCACCTCCGGCGCCGCCTCCGAGCCGGCCGAACGTCATCTCGCCCGTCTCCGCGCAGAATCCGGTTCTGGTGCTGATTCTGGCAATCCTGCTCGGCGGGATCGCCTATCTCGTCTTCGGACAGTGGCAAAAGGGGCTGGTGGCCATTTTCGTCCAGTTGTGGGCCTTTTTCGTCATGCTCGTGACCTGTTTTGTCGGCTTCGCTCTCTGGTTCCCGCTGTGCGTCGTCGTCGTCATCGACGCTTACATGCAGGCGGACCTATTGAAGCGAGGTCACCCCATCGGCCAGTGGACGTTCTTCGGACACCATTTTTGAGGCGAGTGGAACCGTGCCGATCGTTGCTCTCTTTTGGGGGATTCTCGCGATGGTGGGTTTCACCTTCGGGCTTATTCCTTGCTTCGGATGGATGAACTGGCTGAATATTCCCTTTGCCGTCGGGGGAGCGATCTTTTCCATCGTCGCGTTCGCCGTCGCGAAGGGTGAGGGCCAGCCCGTGAATCTCGCGGTCATCGGGCTCGCCCTTTCGACCGTCGCGGTCACCTTTGGAGCGTTTCGCCTGCTTCTTGGAGGAGGCCTCCTGTGAACCGTTCCACCTACGGCTGGGTCAACCGGGGGCTGGCCGGCGTATTTCTGCTGATCCTGGCGGCACCGCTGCCGCTGAGAGTCTCCGCGGACGGTGGTCGAGTGCTGCTACCCGGCGGCGTCGCGCTTCCCGAACTCTGTATGTACAAGCGCGCTACCGGCCTCGACTGTAAGTCTTGCCACATCGGGCGGAGTTTGATTCTGGCGGCGCACGGCGATTTGGAGGGTTCCGTAAGCCGCCATCGCGGAGGCGTCATCCTGTACGGGTGGGTGGTTGTCCAGGCCGCGGCGCGACTGATTCTGTCCTTTGGCGGACTCGCCCTGGCCCGGTTTTGGTGGCTCGACCTGAGCCTCAGCCTCGGCTCGCTGACCGCGGCCTCCGGAGCGGTGATTTGGATCGGCCGATAGGAGGCGACGAGTAGCGGAAACGTCCCCCGAGATTGGGATATGCCGGAACGGGTGGCACGTCGGGAGGGGTTGGGCGGGGGGTCGTTTCCCAACAACCGCCGCGTCGCTGTGTACCGCCGCCATGAACGAGTATCGATGAAAGCGAGTGCGGGGTGTACCGCCGCCGGCCCGGCGGCAGCGGGTTACGGGGCTTCCGCTCCCTCAGGAACGCGACGGGAAGGAAGCAGCCGAATACGCCGACGTCAATAGCGAGAAATCAGTCCCGCCGCGTCGTGGCATTCCAGATCCGGGTGCGTCCCTGGCTGCTGGATGAGCCCATGGCATTCAT
>CAYRCA010000737.1:0-2278 GCA_964422565.1 uncultured Acidobacteriota bacterium
GGCTGGCCTCCAAGCGGGCCGCCTCCCACTGCTGGGCGATCCAGTCGGGCCCCCTCAAGGTCGGCTCGTCGGCGCTGGCGAAGCGAACCGGGACCGCCATGGCCTTCGTGACCTGCCGCACAAGGGTGGTCTTGCCCACCTGCCGCGCTCCCGCCACGACTTGGATGAACCGCCTCGGCTCGGCGAGCCGCCTCGCGAGCTCGTCCCCCAGGGGGCGCCGGTAAGTCAATTCACTCATTGCATTGAGTATGTTTACTCAGCGTACTGAGTAAACGCAAGGGGAAGATCGGACGGGAAGACGCTGAGGCGATCCCGTCATTGCGTTCTTGGCGCGCTTGGCGGTAAGCGTTTCCACCGCGAAGAGCGCCAAGGGCGCGAAGACGCAAGGACGCGAAGACGCTAAGGCTATCGGGCTCTTGTACCGTGGCGCCCCGGCGCCCCGGCGGCTTGGCGTTGAATTCCGGCCCTTGCGACCTAGCGACTCGGCGGCTTGGCGTTGAGTCCCGTTCGCGGGTCGCGAGAATCCCGCATGCAATCCCGCTCTGGATGTGCGCCTCCGCACCATCGTTGCCGGGTATTGCGCGGTCTAAACTCGTCCGCTGATTCCTCGCATCGTCGGATCCCGGTTCTTGTCCGGAAACTGCGGCAGGGGATACCCTTGTGCGATGCGGCGCGAATTGGAACAGCGGTTCCCGGTCATTCGAGAAACGTCGAAGGCGGACGGATTCGTGATCACAGCATACTTCTGCTCCCGTTACGCGAGCGGGAGGAGGATTCTATGGAAGCGGTGAAGCTTTTCGAGAGGAAGGACCTCCCCTTGGAGTGGGACTATGACGGTGATGCCGACACGCTCTACATCAGCTTCGGCTCTCCCAAGCCCGCCACGGGGGTGGATATCGGCCAGGGCGTGATCGTGCGATACGACGAAAAGGCCCGTGAGGTGGTCGGTCTGACCATCGTCGGAGTGGCCGGCAGGCTCGAGGACCACGTGCGGCGGAACCGGTGATACGGCGGCGCCCGGAAAGCCTCGGCGGAACCCCGATGTCATTCGTCGCTCGGTTCCGAGATTTCAACCGTCTTGGCTTCGACGACAACGATTTGTCCGACCGAGAAACCAAGGATGACGATTTCCGCCAGTGAAGCTTTCTGCGCGGAGGGCCACCGAAGGTGGTTGGGGTCCACCTTGGGAACTGCCGAACCAGCGAAGTCGAGGCGACGCTCCGGGCCCGAGCGCCGGAAATCGAGGAGTTCGGTGCGGATCCCGAGGCGGCTCTACGGATTCTAACCCGTAACCGGTGAGGCCTTGGCCGCACACCGGACCCCGAGCGCTCGAGAATCCGCCTCCCCGGGATCTCGGCGGGGAGCGGGGTTTGGCCGGACTCAACGCAAAGATTCAACGCCAAGACGCAACGACGCTGAGGCGATCCCTTCTTTGCGTTCTTGGCGCGCTTGGCGGTAAGCGTTTCTACCGCGAAGAGCGCCAAGGGCGCGAAGATGTTCCTGAAGAGCGGGTGTCCATGAAGTGGGGCGCACCCCGACACCCGGGCCCGGCATACCGGCCAGGGAGCGCCGATGAATAGGGGTACGACGCCGAAACCGCCGAGTTTCTGGCCTCGAAGATCGAGGTTGATCCCGCCCGCGGGTCGGGCCACGCCATGCGCGCCTCGATGCGCCAGATGCCCTCTCACCTGCGCACCCGCATCGCCGCCGGCGGGATGGACTACAAGGGCTACAACATCGCCATCCACGAACTCGGGCACAATGTCGAGCAGACCATTAGCCAGCACTTCGTCGACAACCGCTTCATCAACGGAATCCCCAACACGGCGTTCACCGAGGCCTTGGCGTTCGTGTTCCAGAAGCGCGACCTGCGGTTGCTGGGGATCCGGAGGAAGGACCCCCTGCTGGAGCACCTCGAAGTGCTCGACATCTTCTGGAACTCTGGAACAACTACGACGGATGATCCTGTCGACCCATACCGGCGCTTGAGGATTTCCATGGATGCCGAAGCCGTTATCGATGGTTCGACGTCGGCTGCTTATCCCGTGGAGTCCTGATCGGGCTCGACCTCCGGTTGCGGACAGTGTCGGCACCGCGTCACGGCCCGGCAGGAAGGGACGCGGCAGCGGACTTCGTATCCCATCAGCGCCAGCGAGATCCATTCCAGCCTCTGGTTGGACCTTCCCTTGACCAGGAGCACGTCTCCCCGCCCCAGCGTTTCGCGCAGCATCCCGACGACTCGATGCGTTCCTGGCGCGCTTGGCGGTAAGAGTTTCTA
>CAYRCA010000738.1:0-2277 GCA_964422565.1 uncultured Acidobacteriota bacterium
GCGCGACCGCTACGCGTTCAGGGGGAGGGACTAGAAGTTCGTGGTCGGTGACGCATTGAACGAGGCGGGCAGCTCCCCGGACAGGAATTTCGTCGAGATCATTGAATTACCGGAGCATCCCTGGTTTCTCGCCTGCCAGTTCCATCCCGAGTTCAAGTCGAAGCCATTGAAGCCGCATCCTCTTTTCGTCAGTTTCATCGAAGCGGCCCTTCGTTACAAGAAGCGGCGTACGGCACCGCTGAGCGCCATCGAGGAGTCCCGGATGCGGCAGGCGGTGGGCGAACCCTGACCGCGGGTGAATCGGTGGGTTCGGCGGTTGGGAGGCCACCCGACGCGCAGTTGCCCGCCCGAAACTTCGCGCCGGGGTTGGCAAGTCGAGGCCCCTTCGCATTAGCATTACGGGATGGGGCGAAGCGGGTGGCTGCGCGGCATCTGGGGGGAAGGGGGGCGGAAGGGTTTCTTTCTGATCGCCGGCCCTTGTGTCATCGAGAGTGAGGCGCACTGCCTGGAACTGGCCGAAAGGCTGAGGAGGGTGTCGGAGGAGACTTCGACCCCCCTGATTTTCAAGGCATCCTTCGACAAGGCCAATCGGACGTCGATCCAATCCTTTCGGGGACCCGGTTTGAAACGGGGCCTGGAAATCCTGGGGCGGGTCCGCGAGGAGATGGGGCTGCCGGTCACTTCCGACATTCATGAGGCGTCGCAGGCGGAAGGGGCGGCCGAGGTTCTGGACCTGCTGCAGATTCCGGCGTTTCTGTGCCGGCAGACCGACCTCATTCTGGCCGCCGCCTCCACCGGGAAACCGGTCAATCTCAAGAAAGGACAATTCCTGGCTCCCTGGGATGTCCGCCACCTGCTGGAGAAGGCGAGGTCGACGGGGTGTCGAGACATCCTCGTCACCGAGCGGGGCACATCCTTCGGCTACAACAACCTGGTCGTGGACTTCCGCTCCCTGCCCCTGATACGGGCGATGGGGGTTCCGGTCGTTTTCGACGCCACCCACAGCGTGCAGCTGCCCGGAGGGGGCGGTGATCGCAGCTCGGGGCAGGCGGAATTCATCGGCCACCTGGCCCGGGCGGCGGTGGCGGTGGGAGTCGATGGACTGTTTCTGGAGGTTCACGACCGCCCAGAGGAGGCGCTCAGTGACGGAGCCAACTCGCTGACGATCGACACGCTCCCGGAGCTGCTGCGAACCTTGAACGGAGTCGACCGCGCCGTGAAGGGTTTGCCGTGAACTCCACCCCGTTGCCGGAAGTCGCCGGGAAGGTGCTGCGGATCGAGGCCGAGGCGATTGAGCGGCTCGTCGCCCGCCTGGAGGAGCGGTTCGAAAAGGCGGCCGACCTGCTCCACGGCCTGCCGGGGAGGGGTGGTCATCGGATCGCCTCATTGATGGTGACCGATGTTTCTGGGAGAATCAGGGGGATCATCCATCTACACGATCTGTGGGGAACGGAGATGTTTTGAGCCATGGGATTACCACATCAAGTCTCGGGGAACGTACAGAAGATCCAGTTTATCCTGCTCGACGTGGACGGCGTCCTGACCGACGGCCGCGTGGGTCTTCTGCCCGACGGGGGCGAGATCAAGTACTTCTCGATCTATGACGGCCTGGCCATCCGCCTGGCCTTGAAGGTCGGTGTCGAGGTCGGCTTCATCAGCGGGCGCACCAGCCTCGTGGTGGCGCAACGGGCCGACGAACTCGGGGTTCGAACCGTGGTGCAGGGGTCGAAGGACAAGGTGGCCGATTTCGAAAGCCTTCTGGTGCAGAAGGCCCTTTCGCCCGAGGAAGTCGCCTATGTCGGCGACGACCTGCCCGACATCCCCCTTCTGCAAAGAGTCGGGTTTTCGGCGGCGCCCCAGAATGCCGCCGACCTGGTCAAGTACCACGTCCACTATGTGACCCGCTCCAAGGGGGGAGACGGCGCCGTTCGGGAGGTCATCGACCTGTTGCTGAAGACGTCGGGCAAGTGGGACCAGGTCGTCGGATCCCTGGGACGCAAGGACCTGCCCCCGGCGGGCTGAACTCCGCCGCCGCTTCTCATCGGCGTTCACCGTCCAAGGTGGGCGAAAGTTTCCTGTAATCGGTGTCAATCCGAGTGGCCTCCCGCCGCGCTCGACGCCCCCCGCGAAACCGGAGTTTCCGCCTCTCAACCTCCCCGCCAAGAAAATTCAAACAACCGCAACCGCCGTCACCCGAAACCCGAAACTCGGAACTCGGAACCCGGAACCCGAAACCGCCGCGATTTTCGTCCCTCCGGGTGCGCCCCGCTCATGGAC
>CAYRCA010000739.1:0-2274 GCA_964422565.1 uncultured Acidobacteriota bacterium
TGGGGCGGCCGGGAGGGAAAGGATTGGATCAGTCGGCTTTGATTGACGACCCCATGGCGGTGTTGGCGGCGTGCGCGTCGATCTGCGCGCTGGTCTTCTGGTCCGCCCGACAACCCTGGGGGGAGCGCGTCTACCGGGTTGTCCCCTCGGTGGTGCTCGTCTATTTCACGCCGGCCCTGTTGGCCGCGGCCGGCGTTCTTCCCTCGGACTCGTCGGCCTTTGACTGGATGCGGGACTACCTGCTGCCCTTCAGCCTCTTCCTCCTCATGGCGACGACCGACGTGTCGGCCATCCTTCGGGTGGGTCCCAAGGCCCTGGCCGTCATGGCGGTGGGCACCCTGGGCGTCGTTCTGGGCGGACCCCTGGCGTTCCTGCTTTTCGAGCCCTGGCTGCCCGCCGACTCCTGGAAGGCGTTGGCGGCTCTGTCGGGGAGTTGGATTGGCGGCGGCGGAAACTTCGCGGCCATCAAGGAAGCCGTCGGGGCCCCGGACGACCTGGTCGGCCCCATCATCGTGGTGGACACCAGCGTGGGGTATACCTGGACGGGGATCCTGCTCTTCCTGGCCGGACACCAGGCTCGGTTCGACCGCTGGAACCGGGCCGACTCCACCCTGATCCAGGAACTCGACCGGCGGATGAGGCATTTCCAGCAGACTTTCTCCCGACCCATCACCCTGTTCGACGTCTCCGCCACGGTGGCGATCGGCTTTGTGGGAGCGGTGGTTGCCGGGAAGGCGGCCACCCGGCTTTTCGCCGTCACGGACCCGTGGTTTCAGACATCCCTCCCGTCGGTGGCGGCAGTGTTCTCGGAATTCACCTGGATGGTCCTGCTGATCTCGACGGTCGGGATCGGTCTGTCCCTGACGCCGGTTCGGAACCTGGAGCGGGGCGGCGCCTCCAAGCTGGGCTACGCGGCCCTGTACCTCTTTCTGACCTCCCTCGGGGCCAAGGCCAGCCTGGCGGGATTGCTCGCCGCCCCGGTGTTGGTCCTGGTCGGGGTGGTCTGGATTCTCATCCACATCGGCGTCCTTTTTGCGGGCGCCCGACTTTTGCGGGCGCCCCTGTTCCTGGTTGCGGTGGGCAGCCAGGCCAATATCGGCGGCGCCGTCACGGCGCCCATCGTGGCGTCCGCCTACTACGAGGGGCTGGCGCCGGTGGGGGTGCTCATGGGGGTCCTGGGGTACCTCGTCGGCACCTATGCGGGGCTGCTCTGCGCCTACTTGCTCAGTTTGGCCGCGTGAAAGGGAGGCGGGCCGGGTTCCGGGGACCGGGGGCCGACATCCGGAACGGCGCTCCCCGGAACGCCGCTGCTAATGGCAGCCGATTTCAATCGTTCTGCTTTTGAAAGGGAACGAGGGAAGTCGAGCCGTGGAAGCAATATCCGAACGGTCGGTTGAAGTGGGTGAATCGAGGACGGTTCAGGAACTCTTCGAGGAACACCATCACCATGTCCTGCGGGCGGCGTATCGGATCACCGGATCCGCCCAGGACGCGGAGGACGTTCTCCAGACGGTCTTCATCCGTCTGCTGAAGCGCGCCGAGTTGCCCGAACTGGGCGAAAGGGCCCGCGCCTACCTGCAGCGGGCCGCCGTCAACGCGGCGCTGGACACGATGAGGGGCCGCAAGGGCTCGCGAGCCGTCCCGATCGAGCTTGCCGGGCCGTCCTTGACGGCGCGGGGAACGGAACAACCCGATCGGATGCGCTCCTCCTCGGAGCTGGGAGACTGGCTACGGGGGGCGGTTTCCCGCCTTCGGCCGAGATCGGCCGAGGTGTTCCTCTTGAGGTTCGTCGAAGGCTACAGCAACCAGGAGATCGCGGATCTTTTAGGCACCACGGTGGGCACCGTGGCGGTGACGCTGCACCGCACCCGGTCCCGCCTGCGGCGGGAGATCCCCGATTTTCTCGGAGGGATAGGACATGAGTGACGAGAAGAGATTGTCGGAAGAGATCCTGGACCGGGCGGTCGAGTCTCTGCGCGGCGAGCGGCTCGAGCCGGAACGGGCGGAGGCGATCGTCGGACGGGTGAGACGGAAGCTGGTCCGGGCGGCCATCGAAGACGGCCCGATCCGGGGCTGCGAGGGCTTTCAGGCCCTGATCCCGGCGTACCTGGGAGGCGCCCTGTCGGAGGCGCGGAGGCTCCTGCTGGAGGATCACACGCGGGAGTGCGTTCCCTGTCGCAAGGCGCTCGCGGCGGCCCGCACCGATCGGATTTCGAGGCCGACGGTCCGACCGGCTACCGCCCGGCCCGCGTGGCTTAGGTTGAGCGGTATGGC
>CAYRCA010000740.1:0-2267 GCA_964422565.1 uncultured Acidobacteriota bacterium
CCACCAGGGTCGTCTTTCCGTGATCCACGTGGGCTATGATGGCGCGGATTCTGATGTCGTCCCGGATTTCCATATCGACTACTTCCGGATCTTCCCGCCGCCACCCCGGTTACGGGTTTTCCGGATCTCCAAAAAGGGAACGGCTGCGGCTATTGTACCCTCAAGTGGAGAGCCTCCCGGATTCGCGCTTCGGACACAAGATCCGGTGGGAGCGGCCGGTCGGGGTTCCTACGGACAGGATTCACGGGATTCATCTTGAGTCTGCGCTTGCGGGGCGGGGTTCAGAGGCACATCGAGGGAGGGTCCCAACCCAGTTCCCAACCCCCAAAGGCGGGCCCAAGACATACAGGGCCAAAGAAAAGAAGAATCCGGAAAATACGGTGAAGCCGGTCTGAAACTGGCTGGCGCCGGGGCAGGAGGCTTGGGAGGAGTGAAGGTTTTAGCGCATCTGAACGCTTCGCCTGTCCCGCTCCGAAGGGCTCCCGGCGGCGGCGGCGCTTACGGCGCAATCGCGGCCCCGCCGCTTCGCCTCGTACAACGCCTGGTCGGCCGCATTGATGAGTTCCCGCGCCGACGAATAGGGGCGGGATCCCTCCTGGACGGCGTAACCGATCGAGACCGTCATCGAGAGCCTCACCCGCTCCAGAGACCGGGTCAGCTCGACGTGGAGGGCCTGTCGTATTCGCTCGCCGACCTCCGCCGTCTGCTCCGCCGGGCAGTCCAACAGGAGAATGACGAACTCATCTCCCCCGTAACGTGAGACGAAATCCCCCTTTCTCAGTTGACGGGAAATGATCTGGGCGGTCTGCTTGAGGATCGCGTCCCCGTCCAGATGACCGAGTCGGTCGTTGACCACCTTGAAATAGTCGAGGTCGCAGAAGCAAAGGCTCAGAGAGTGAGTGCCCAGGCTCACCTGGCGGAAGTTGTCGTCCAGGACCTCCTCGAAGAACAAACGGCTGTAGGCTCCGGTCAAGGGGTCTCGTTGCGATACCTTGCGAAGGCGGACAACCTCGGCGGACAGAGTCACCACAGCACCCTCCTGCTCGCGCATCCGCGCCAGGTTCTGCAGGTTGATGGTGCAGGCGTGTTGCCGGGCCCGTTCCAGCACGCCCTCGAAATCCTCGACCCCGATTTCCACGTCGAACAGGCGCAGGAGTTCGGGCAGCGATTGCGCGGTCCTCGCCAGCGCGGTGCTGAGCTCCTCCTCCTCGACCGTCAACCGGAGCGCCGCCTCGGTCAGGGTCAGGGCCGCTTCCTCCGGACCTGTCGAAGACAGCCAGAGGTCGGCCAGCGAGCCCGAGGTCGACACGCACAGGACCAAGGGCTCCCACTCCGGTTCGATCTCGGCGGTCAGCGTATCGTGGCTTGCCAGAACCAACCGTTGGAACAGCTGAGGCAACCCCCAATGCTCGAGCAGCCAGGCGCCGACCTCGGCGTGGTCGCAACCCAGCTTCTTCCGCTCGCCCTCCACGAGAGCCTCATGGTTGTGGCCCTTCGAGACCATCAGCTCCTTGTAGTCACTCCCCAGAACCTCACGCAGCGCGAGGATCCCGATGTCCTGGAGAAGGGCGCCCAGAAAGACCTCCTCCTTCTGAGCCAAACGAAGCAGAACGGCCAGATCCCGCGCGACCGCGGCGGCGACGACGGCACGCTTCCACGAGGTCTCGTTGTGGATGTCCCTCCAGGCCTCTCGGAGCACTCCTCTGCCGAGGGAAAAACCCAACGAGACGGTGCGGACGCCGCTGATGCCGAGAAAAGCGACCGCCTGCTGCAGCGAAGTCACCTCCCGGCGAAGACCGAAGAAAGGCGAATTTACGATTCTCAGGATCTGGGTCGTCAGCGCCGGATCGTTGGCGATCAGCCGGGCCAGCCCCCTCGCCGTAACCTCCGGGTCCTCCCCCAGCCGGAGCAGGGCGACCACGATTCCGGGAGGAGAGGGAAGGGTTGGACACTGACGGAGACGGTTCTTCAGTTCCTGCTGCACGGCACGCTCCTCGCTTTCTTGCGTCATACTCGCGGCACCTCCCGTTCGGTTCCGATAGTGCAGATATCGGCGGAAGGGCGTCTCGACATGACACCCGATTTGAAAAAAAGAAGGCGGTTGCCCGGAGTCTTCGGTCCGTTCGGGCCGAGGCCGTGGATTCGGGGACGGGCGGGCGGGTCGCCGAAGCCTTTCTGGTGGACGGCCGAACGATCCCGGCGGGAGGTAAGACCGGCTCGGGAGACAACCGTCGGAAACGGGCGAACCGGCGTGCCGAAGTGATCGA
>CAYRCA010000741.1:0-2244 GCA_964422565.1 uncultured Acidobacteriota bacterium
TGGTACCAGATCTGGGGCAGGTCGCGGTAGGATCGCAGTTCGTCGCGAGCGATGGCAGTGAAGACCTCCTCGTGGGTCATCCCCAGGCAGAGGTCCCGCCCGCTCCTGTCCTTGAGGCGGAACATGTTGTCGCCCATCACGTCCCACCGTCCCGACTCGCGCCAGATGTCGTCGGGATTCAGCGCGGGAAGATAGAATTCCTGGGCGCCGATCCGGTCCATCTCCTCCCGGACGATCTGTTCGATCTTGAGCAGCGATCTGCGGGCCAGCGGCAGATAAGAGTAGATCCCCGCTCCCAACTGCCGGATGTACCCGGCTCGCAGCAGCAGCCGATGGGAAGCGACGTCCGCATCGGCCGGCATGTCCCGCAGCGTCGGCGCGAAAAGCTGTGACCAGCGCATAGGTTCGCATGTTTTAGTCGTTTGACCGGAGTAAGTCAAGTGGGCTAAGATGCCGCCGGATCGCCGAAGGGCGGACGCGCGGGTAACTCGTCGCTGGGTCGTCGGGAGGCCCACTCACCCTGGTTCGATAGAATGATCCCGGTCTGAATCAAGGTGCCGGCTTCCCGGCGCGGGATCTTCCTCCTCCGCGTCCGCATCGTCCGCACCGTCGCCGGGGCGGGGAGGAGTCGACGGAAGTGTTCCCCGGACGATCGAAAGGATAAAGGTAATGATGACCCGATCTCTGGAGCATGTCGACCCCGAGGTGGCGCGGGCGATCTCAGGCGAGACGCGACGTCAATCCGAGACGCTGGAACTGATCGCTTCCGAGAATTTCGTAAGCGAAGCCGTTCTCGAGGCAACCGGATCGGTCTTCACCAACAAGTACGCGGAGGGCTATCCCGGCCGGCGCTACTACGGAGGCTGCCAGTTCGTCGACGTGGTCGAGCAACTCGCCATCGATCGGGCCAAGGCGCTTTTCGGCGCCGAGCACGCCAACGTCCAACCCCACTCGGGCACGCAGGCCAACATCGCCGCCTATCTCGCGCTTCTCGAACCAGGAGACAGGATTCTGGGGATGAACCTGTCCCATGGCGGGCACCTGACCCACGGCCATCCCCTCAACTTTTCGGGCCGGTTCTTCGAAGTGGTTCCCTACGGAGTGGACGAGGAAAGCGAGCGGATTGACTACGACGCCCTCGAGGATTTGGCCCGTCGGGAGCGTCCCCGGCTGATCGTGGCGGGCGCCAGCGCCTACAGTCGCGTCCTTCAGTTCGATCGCCTGGCGGAGATCGCTCGGGGAGTGGGCGCCTACCTCATGGTGGATATCGCCCACATTGCGGGGCTGGTGGCGGCGGGTATTCATCCCAGCCCGGTACCCCACGCCGATATCGTCACCAGCACCACCCACAAAACTCTGAGGGGACCCCGCAGCGGACTGATCCTCTGCCGGGAGGAGCACCGGAAGGCGGTTAACCGAAATGTGTTTCCCGGTCACCAGGGGGGACCCCTGGTGCATGTGATTGCCGCCAAAGCCGTCTGTTTTAGGGAAGCCCTGAGTGAGGATTTTCGAGCCTACCAGGAACGGATCGTGGCCAATGCTCGGGTCCTGAGTGGGGCGATCGCCGACTCGGGGTTTCGCATCGTCTCGGGGGGCACCGACAACCACCTCTTCTTGGTCGACGTCTTCTCCAGAGGACTGACCGGAAAGCAGGCCGAGGAGGCGTTGGAACAGGCCTCCATCACGGTCAACAAGAACACGATTCCCTTCGACCAGCATCCGCCGCTGGTGACCAGCGGTATTCGGGTCGGAACCCCGGCCCTGACCACCCGGGGAATGGGCGAGGACGAGATGCGGGAGATCGGCGGCTGGATAGGGGAGGTCCTGGGCGATCCCGGGAACGAGGAAGTGAAGCGGCGGGTCAGGGAACGGGTCCGTCGGCTGACGGTCCGGTTTCCCCTGTATCAACAGCGCCTTGCGGCGTCGACAGCCCGGATCGATTGACCCCCCCGCCCCACGGACGCCGGCCACTCCCTCCCCTCCCCCCGCCGGCGCTGGAGGTGTATTCGGCTGTCATGGCGAGTTCCCTGGAATCGATATTCGGACCCGGCGGACTCCTGGAGTCTCGGCTGTCGAACTACGAGTTTCGTCCCTCGCAACTCCAGATGGCCGAGGCGGTGCTCTCTGCGATCCGATGCCGACACAGCCTTTGTATCGAGGCGGGCACGGGGACCGGCAAGACCCTCTCCTACCTGATTCCAGCCTTGTCCTCGCGCAAGCGGGTGGTCGTCTCCACCGCCACGA
>CAYRCA010000742.1:0-2233 GCA_964422565.1 uncultured Acidobacteriota bacterium
CTGCGGGAGCTCGGGCCGTCGCTGGTCCACTTTACCGGTTCGATCGCGCCCCTGGCGGGAGTCCCGCCCGGCGTCGTCACCGTGTACGACATGACTCCGGTTCTGTTCCCCCAACTCCACCCCTGGAGGAGAAGGCTCAGCAGACTGCTCGTGGCCCGGTCCGCGAAGGCCGCCAGAGCGGTGATCGTCCCCTCCCAGTGCACGCGCCGCGATGTCGTCGAGTTGCTCGACATTCCCCCGGAGCGCGTACATGTCGTGCACGGCGCCGCACGCCCCGGCTTCCGTCCGGTGGAGGATGCCGGTCTGCTGGACTCCGTCCGGCGTCGTTACCGGCTGGCCGATCGGTTCCTCTTCTATCTGGGCAACCTCGATCCTCGAAAGAATCTGAGTCGCCTTCTAACCGCGTGGGCTCGGCTGAAGCGCTCGGGTCTACCTCATCAACTGGTTCTCGCGGGGCCGGCGGGCTGGGATTACCGGCGGGTTCGGCGCGCCGCCGAGCGGCTGGGCGCGGCGCCGGAGGTCCTCTTTACCGGCTATGTCCCCGAGGGTGATTTGCCGGCCCTCTTCACTCTGGCCGAGACCTTCATCTTCCCTTCCCTTTACGAGGGCTTCGGTTTGCCGGTCCTAGAGGCCATGGCCTGTGGGACTCCGGTGATCACGTCATTGCATTCCTCCCTCGAGGAGATCGCGCGCGGCGCCGCCGAACTCGTCGACCCGCTGGACACCGGTCGGCTCGAGCGGGCAATCGGACGGTTGGCCGACGATCGGACGCGCCGGGAGGAGCTGAGCTTCCTCGGGCTCCGACGGAGCCGGGAGTTTTCCTGGGACCGGGCGGCCCGCCAGACGCTCGCCCTCTACCGGGCGCTCGGCTGACCCTCCGACACGGTTGAAGTTGAAGGGCGCCCCGAAAGCCGCGGACGATTGACCTCCGGCCGGAGGCTGGTTCCCTTCGCCTGTTCGGGGGGAAGGATTTCCGCCACAAGCAAAGTCGGACGACAGCCGACTGACAGCGGTAAACGGCTGTGCTATAAAGACCGCGCGGCCTGACCGCGGAAGGGGAGGTCCGGGGGTGTTCATCGTCGAAAGCTACACTGTCGCGGTCCTGCTCTGCATCGTCACCATGCTTTGCTGGGGTTCCTGGGCCAACACCCAGAAATTGGCGGGCCGGGAGTGGCGGTTCGAGCTATTCTACTGGGATTACGTCGTCGGAGTCTTCCTGCTTTCGGCCTTGGCCGCCTTGACGTTCGGCAGCTTCGGCGGCGCGGGCAGGCCCTTCCTCGAGGACGTGGCCCAGGCCGAGGCGGGAAACATCGGCTCGGCCCTTTTGGGTGGAGTGGTTTTCAACGCCGCCAACATTCTGTTGGTGGCGGCCATCGCCATCGCGGGGATGGCCGTGGCCTTTCCCGTCGGAATCGGGATCGCCCTGGTGTTGGGAGTCGTGGTCAACTTCATCGCCACCCCCGTCGGCAACCCTTTCTACCTGTTCGCCGGGGTCGGCCTGGTCACCGCGGCCATCGTTCTGGCGGCCCTGGCGTACCGGCGTGTGCCGGGGTTGGGCGGAGGAGTGAGCACCAAGGGGCTCGTCCTGTCCGTTGTCTGCGGTGTCCTGATGGGTTTCTTTTATCGATTCGTGGCTCAGTCGATGTCGACCGACTTCGAAATGCTGGAGGCGGGTAAGCTGAGCCCCTACACGGCCGTGTTGTTCTTCTCCGTGGGGTTGCTGGCGAGCAACGTTGTCTTCAACACCGCGATTATGAAGCGTCCCTTCGTCGGCGATCCCGTCCCCTTGGGACGCTACTTCGCGGGGACGGCCCGCCTGCACCTGATTGGCATCCTGGGCGGCCTCATCTGGGGCGTGGGCATGATGCTCAATATCCTTGCCTCGGGCCAGGCGGGATTCGCCATCTCCTATGGTCTGGGCCAGGGAGCCACGCTGGTGGCGGCCATCTGGGGTGTCTTCATCTGGCGCGAGTTCGAGTCCGCGCCCGAGGAGACCAACCGACTCCTGGCATTCATGTTTCTAGCCTACATCGTGGGGCTGGTCTTGATCATCGTTGCGAGGCTTGTGTAATGACGCCGAAAGTAGTGGTGGTGGGGAGTTCGAACACCGACATGGTGGTGAGGGTACCCGCTTTGCCGGCTCCCGGTCAGACCGTCCTGGGGGGGACCTTCCTTCAGGCGGCGGGGGGCAAGGGCGCCAACCAGGCGGTGGCGGCCGCCCGGCTGGGGGCCG
>CAYRCA010000743.1:0-2232 GCA_964422565.1 uncultured Acidobacteriota bacterium
GTCAGCCTCATGTAATCAACTTGGGGGCAACGGGGGGGTGGTGTCAAGTCGAATCGTCGGAGGGGGGTTGAGGGTTGAGCGGTACTTGTCGGAAAGGTCGGACAAGTCGGAAAAGTCGGACAGGTCGGACAGAGAGAAAAGGCGCGGGGCCGAAGCCCCGCGCCCTTTTTGGGTTGGCGGTTTACAGCGCGAGCTAGAAGTTCAACTTGAAGCCGAAACGCAGGATGCGTTCCGGAGCGTTGGTGCTGGTGCTCGTGATGTGCATGAAGTTGCCCGAATCCACGCCGCTCACCGGGTTGTTGAACTTGGGCGTGTTGGTGAGGTTGAAGGCCTCCGCCCGGAACCCCACCCCCTCCGTGATGAAGAAGGTGCGGAACAGCGAGAAGTCCAGGTTCACCCAGCTCGGGCCGCGCAGGATGTTGCGGCCGCTGGTGCCGTAGCACGAGGTGTCGTTGGGGTTGCAGTAGAGCGGATCGCCGGGGTCCGCCAAAGGATCGCGGTTCACCCGCGCGAAGGCTGACGGATCGTAGTAGGGGCTGTCGAAGATGCCCCCCAGGTTCACGATCTCCCCGACCTGGTCCGCGGTCTGACTGTTGTGCGGAGCGTTCAAGGGCCCGCCCGAGCCGATGCCGAAGGGCGACTGGTTGTGGGCCGAGAAGACCCCGTTGACCTGCCAGCCGCGCAGCACCATGCCCGCGAAGTCGTCCCGTCCGCGCCCCCAAGGCAGCTCGTACACGGTCGCCAACTGCAGGTTGTGCGGCCGGTTGTAGCCCGCCTGGGCCCGATTGCGGTCGAGCAGCTTCGGGTCGTTCCAGCCGACGCCGGCCCAGCCCTCGTCGTCCGTCCGGTTGATCGCCCTACCGTAGGTATAGGCGCCCTTGACGAACAGCCCGTCCGTGAAGCGGCGGTTCACCGACGTCTGCAGCGAGTGGTAGTTGGCGCTCAGCCAGCCGTCCCAGTACATGATCGAAGTCGTACTGGCGGGATACAACTGCCGGCCCGTCACGCCGCCGCCCGGAAGCGACCAGTTGATGTTGTGGTCGGCCAGTTGCCGAACCGTCTGCGTTCCCGCATAACCGAGGGAGACCACGAACTCCGACGGGAGCCGGCGCTCGTACATGACGTTCCAGGACTGAATGTAGCCCCGGTTGATCTTGTCCTCGGGCATCGACCGCTGCTGCACGAAGGGCGGCAGGGGAATGACCGATCCCGGCGTGGTGTCCGGACCGACGAACAGCGGGATGCCTTCCGCCAGGGTCCGCTCCGCCACGAAGGAGTCCTGGGTGGGGAAAGTGGCGCCCACCGTCAGCGGGTAGAAGCCCCGCAGCGGCCGCGCGAAGGGCAGCGGGCTGTTGGTGACGCCGTAGCCCGCCCGGAACACGTCGTTGTCGCTCAGCCGATAGGCGAAGCCGAGGCGCGGCGCGAACAGGCTCTTGCTGACGGAGACGTTGTTGTCCAGGGTCATGAAGAGACAGTCGCCGTCAACCAGGGCATCTCCCTGCTGGAATTGACAGGCCGAGGGCCCGGCGCGGAGATTCAGAATCTCCACGGGCCGGTCGTCCCGGGTCATCAGCGGGAAGAATTCGTAGCGCAGGCCCAGGGTCAGTGTCAGGTTGGGCGACACCTGCCAGCGGTCCCGGAGGTACCAGGCGTGCTGCCACTCGTTGGCCGTCATGAACTCCCACTGCAGGCTCTTGCCGGCGCTCGAGGGGATCCCCAGCAGAAAGCCGGCCCAGGAGTTCCGGTCGGTACCCGCCGGGCCGTCCCTGTCGGCCGTGATGTCGCGGCTGAAGGAGAAGCCTCCCCGCGGTCCGGAGCCGATCTCCGGCTGCCAGTGGCCCATCATGTGCTTGACCAGGTCGTAGCCGAAGCGCAGTTCGTGGCTGCCGGTCGACATGCTGAAGTTCTGCGTGAAGGTGAAACTGTTCTCGTCGCGGAACAGAGGGCTCCACCCGTCGGTCTGCCCCATGGTGTTGAAGCCGGCCACGCCGAAGAAGGGTATCCCGCCGCAGCGGTTCACGCCGTCCACGATGCAGGCCTGATCCTGTCCGGGTGCCGCGTTGACGCCGGGGATGCCCAGCACGTCCTGCCCGAAGTTGCCCAGGTCCAAGTCGGCCGTCGCGACCACCTGATCCATGTCGGTGTAGCCGAAGTTGGCGTCCATCAGGAAGGTGGGAGAGATCGTCCAGTTGTGGCCAACCCCGTAGACCTTCACGTCGGTGTCGCCGACCC
>CAYRCA010000744.1:0-2225 GCA_964422565.1 uncultured Acidobacteriota bacterium
GCACCATTCACCCGCACGAATCAACTTTCGAATCTTTCTCTTGAGCAGGTCCCTCTTCAGGGGAGACAGTCGGCTGAAATACAGGATACCGTCCAGGTGGTCGATCTCATGGCAGAGAACCCGGGCCAACAGCTGCTCGCCTTCGACCTCGACGGGCTTTCCCTTGAGATCCCGACCCCGGACCCTGACCCTCAGGGGCCTCTCCACCACGGCGGTGATACCCGGGATGCTGAGACATCCCTCCTCTTCCCGTTGAGAACCCGACTCCTCGAGAATCTCGGGATTGACGAGCACGACCTGATGTCCCTTCTCCGCTCCCGCCGTGGGGTCGACCACGATCAGACGAACCTTCACCCCCACCTGCGGCGCGGCCAGGCCGACTCCCGGCGCGGCGTACATGGTTTCCAGCATGTCCTCCGCCAACCGTCGCAGGCTCTCGTCGAAGAGTTCCACGGTTCGGCAAATCTTTTCCAGTTGCGGATCCGGGTATTTCAGAATCGGCCTGATCATTCATCCACCCCCGGCGCAGAGAAAGGCCTTCTCCAACGCCCGGCTGTCCGAGACAGAAACCTTACCTCGGAGATCGGCCCAATCCCGCCGGTCTCCCAGCGCGAACCTCAGGAGGTTATTCTTGCGCGAGACCTCAGTCAATACAGATGATCCGGAGATCCAAAGGGTTCCAAGGCCCGGGCGGGCCATGCACGGGGTCCGCCCACGCTGGCCCCTTCGCGGGTGGCCCCGTCGCGGGTCTTCGGCGTCTGGATTCTCTGATAGAATCTCCATGAAGCCGAGAACCGGGCCGACAGCTTCCGCCGGACCATGAACCCTATCTACCGGGCACTCTATGAGATCCAAGCCTTCACCCTCCTGTCGGTCAGGGCGTTGGGCAACCTCTTCCGAACACCCCGCTACTTCCAGGACACCTTCCAGCAAATGGACGCGATCGGGGTCAACTCGGCCACCATTGTGGTGCTGACGGGGTTCTTCACCGGGGGCGTCCTGGCGCTGCAGTCATCCAAGTCCCTGCAGGCCTTTGGCGCGGTTAACCTGACCGGGCAACTGGTCGCGTTGTCTCTGATCCGCGAGCTGGGACCGGTGCTCACGGCCCTCATGGTCGCGGGCCGGGTGGGCTCGGGAATCGCCTCGGAGCTCGGCTCCATGAAGGTCACCGAGCAAATCGACGCGATGCGGGCGTTGGGAACGGACCCCAGCAAGAAGCTGGTTACGCCCAGGCTTGTCGCCTGCATCACCATGATGCCCTTACTTACGGTCCTGTGCGATCTCTTCGGCCTGATCGGCGGCTGGATCGTCTCGCTCTACACGCTTCGACTCAATACCAGCCTTTACTGGAACACGGCGCTCAGGTCGATTCAGTACATCGACGCGCTGGAGGGACTGGTCAAGCCGATCGTCTTCGGTTTCATCGTCGGGATGATCGGATGCTATTTCGGACTCAAAACCACCGGCGGGACGCGGGGGGTGGGTCAATCCACTACGCAGGCAGTAGTCTTTGCTTCTATCTTGATCATCATATCCGATTTTTTTGTGAGTAAGATTGTGTTGGAGTTACGGTTTTGAGTGCGACGATTCGTTTTGATTCGGTCCACAAGACCTTTAACGGCCAGTCCGTTCTTGAGGACTTCAACCTGATGGTGCGCGAAGCCGAGATGAAAATCATCATCGGAGGAAGCGGCTCGGGCAAGTCCACGATTCTGAAGATGGTCCTCGGACTGGTGCGGCCCGACTCGGGCCGGATCACCGTTTTCGACCAGGAGATCACTCGGCTGAGGGAAGACGAGATGATGCCTCTTCGGGGAAGGATCGGGATGGTCTTCCAGGGCGGAGCTCTGTTCGACTCTCTGACGGTGGGGGAGAACGTGGCCTATCGGCTGCGCGAGCAGGGTGAACTCGGCGAGGAGGAGACTCGCGAAACGGTTGTGGAGGTCTTGGGGTTCGTCGGCCTCGACGACACGATCGACAAGATGCCCTCCCAGCTGTCGGGCGGCATGAGGCGGAGGGTGGCCATTGCCCGGGCCCTGGTGGGCCATCCCCGGATCATGCTTTACGACGAACCGACGGCCGGGCTCGATCCCATCACCAGCCGCACGATCTGTGAGTTGGTGATGAAGCTACGGGATTTGGACCGGGTCACGTCCATCTTCGTCACCCACGATCTCAAGGCCGCCCATGCGATGATCGACGAAAGAGTTCTCCGGGGAGAAGAC
>CAYRCA010000745.1:0-2218 GCA_964422565.1 uncultured Acidobacteriota bacterium
CAGCGCCATGGACTATTGGCCGAGGCTCAAGTTGAACGTGCACGACGACACGGAGGCGTTCTTTCGCCACGTGGGGACCGAGCCGTTCTGGTTGTTCGACAGCGCCGGCGAAGCGAGTCTGTGGGATGCACCTTTCGAGGATGGCGACTGGCTCATCTTCGGCAGCGAGACGCGCGGCATCGACCCGGCGGTCCTGGGCACACATCCGCTTCGGACCGTGCGCGTGCCTCAGGTCGAAGGCGAACGCTGCCTCAACCTGTCAACCGCAGCGGGGATCGCGCTGTATGAGGCGATGCGAAAGGTCCGCGGCGTTTGATCGGGCGCCGCGGCTGCCCCATAATCCGCTGCCCATGAAACGCCCGGCCATTTTCTTCGACCGCGACAACACGCTGATCGTCTCGGACGGATACCTCGGCCATCCGGCACAGGGCAGTCATAGCCGTGGATGAGGATAGGAATCTCCAGGTCACCGAAGTACAGGGCTCTCATGGCGTCAACTGCCGTAAGCAGGCTGATCATTGCATCTCGCAGACGCCTGTGAACCACGAGGTTGATGACATCTGCATCATAGGGATCAAGACCGGATTGACGATGATTGAGAAGCATCCCGATTTCCGGCCCAGCAAGGTCATTCCCACCAGCTGACAATAGGAAACCCACGGGGCTAAGATTCTTTCGCCTCAGAAATTCTAGCTTCTCGGCCAGCTCTACGAGCGATCCCGCCCCGTAGATCATATTCTCGGCCGTATCTCCTTTTTCCGCAACCGATACTACATCATATCCAATCTTCGAGAGCTCCTTCAGCACGTCGGACCGGGGATAGTTAAACCACGAATCACCCTCCGCAACAAGTATTCCCTTCTTACCGCGTACGGAGGCGTACTCTTGAACTTCGTTGATCGCGTTGCCGGCAAGGGTCCTCCCGATCTCCCGTGCCCGCCCAAGGCCATTATCGGGTTGAGCCACTGCTATCCCCAATCCAATGAAACACGACCAAATTAGCGCTGCTGGAATCGCGATTCTTCTCACTTGGCGGTCTCCTTTAGGCTTGGGCTCAGAGCGCCCGCCGAGTAGGTACGGGGGCCTTGCGGCCCCCGCACGCCTCTAAGAACCCGGCGTGCGAGTTTCTCCGACACCGGGCTCAAGCACTTCAAAGGCCGGCCCTCCGACCCGGTCACTCTACCAGAGGTTGAATGACCTTTGCGATAGTCGCAAGAAGCCACCTGCTCCACACTCACTGAACGGAGGAGAGGGTGCGCAGGCAGTCGCGCCATCGGTTTCTGCCTCCCATCGCTTTCCCTCTTGAGGGTGGTTCTCCCTACCTTCTCACAACGAAGCACCTGCTGGACGTGGGCTCCCTTTCGGGCCGGGCACGTGCGTCCCGTATACGACTCGTTACAAGCCGGCATTCGCTTCTTCCAGCATCCTGTCCCGCACCTCCATGGGCTTTCCTTGCGGTCCACTTGCCTCGGGCCGAAGGCGGCCCTGTTGGAACGACTCTGGCCTCCGAAGAGGGGAGAGAAGATCGGGCCGAACGCGGGCCGGAACGATCCCGGCCGGCGAGAGCTGGAAGGCTCAACACCGCGGAGGAAGGATCGGGCTCGACTCTTGCTAAGGCAAAGGTACGGGGTTTCCACGTTCCGCTCCAGAGGTTCACGCGGGGGTAGGTGCCTGCTGTCGACCGGGTGCCAGTTCGACCGCGAGGGGTTGCCGTTCCAGGCCCCTTCCCGGCACCGTCACCTTTTGGTCCAAGCCTCTCAGCCTCTTTGGCTCGTTCTCACATGAGGATCGGTTCACAGGTTTACTTGTGTTCACAGTACCCGCTTTCTAACCCTCACCCAGGACGAGGTTCCCAGGAGGGCTCTAGTCTCTCGCGATTTCGACCCCCGCGTGATCAGCAGGCTTCGGCACATTGTCCGGGCCGCTCTTCATTCAGGCTTGTAGATTCACCCGGCGGTACGGGTGGTCCTCTCATCTCGGAGGACACCTCCTGAAGCGACATCGTGTCGCAGAACGTATTGAAGCTCACCGGCGCCGCCCTCGACGCGGTGGCGGAAGCGCGCTTCAAGCGGCGCACACCCAGAGGTGGTCGCCAGGCCCAAGACATTTCGTGGCGGCGCCCGGTGCAGCGCGTGGTTCGACGGCCGCCACGCTACGAGAAGCGGAGGTTCCCGGGGTGCCCTTCCGGAGTGCACACCCGTCTCTCGGAGCACGGCTT
>CAYRCA010000746.1:0-309 GCA_964422565.1 uncultured Acidobacteriota bacterium
GGCGGCACTCCTGACGGGGCGCCTGCCGGTGCGCAACGGCATGACCGGTGATGACCGCTGGGTGCTCTTTCCCGACTCCGCCGGGGGATTGCCGCAAAGCGAAACCACCATCGCCCGGATTCTGCAGGCGGCAGGCTACGCCACCGCCTGCATCGGCAAATGGCATCTAGGGCATTTGCCGGAGTTTTTGCCGGGGAAACACGGGTTCGCGTACTATTTTGGGATTCCCTATTCGAACGACATGGACAATGTGTCGGGGAAAGGGCATCTCGCGGCCAATTACCCCGAGCCGAAGGTCGAGTATTTCAA
>CAYRCA010000746.1:319-2215 GCA_964422565.1 uncultured Acidobacteriota bacterium
ATCATCGAGCGCCCCGCCGATCAAACCACCCTGACGCGGCGTTATACTCGGGAGGTGATCCAATTCATGGAACGGCACCGGGAACAACCCTTCTTCGTTTATTACCCCCAGACTTTTCCCCATGTGCCGCTGTTTGCCTCGGAGCCGTTCCGGGGGCGAAGCGCGTCCGGTCTTTACGGCGATGTGATCGAAGAGCTGGATGGGTCGGTGGGGGATATCCGCGCGGCCTTGGAACGATTGGAACTGACGGACCATACCCTGGTGATCTTCACCAGCGACAATGGTCCCTGGCTTCCCTTCCGGGAGCATGGCGGTCTGGCCGGACCGTTGCGCGACGGGAAAGGAACTTCCTGGGAAGGCGGGGTGCGAGTGCCGGCCATTTTTTGGTGGCCCGGACGAATTCAACCCGGGGTGGTTCGGGAGATCGGGGCGGCGATGGACCTGTTTCACACGGTGCTGGCCTTGGCGGGGCAGGAGGTTCCCCAAGACCGGGTGCTCGATGGTTTTGATCTTTCGGGCACGCTCTTGGGCGCGGGGAAACACCCGCGCGACCACATGTTTTATTACCATGGCACGCAGCTTTACGCCGTGCGTCTGGGACACTGGAAGGCTCATTTGCGCACCGGACCGCGTGGGAAAACCGAGTCGCACGATCCTCCTCTCCTGTTCCATCTGGGACGCGATCCGGGGGAACGATTCAATGTCGCCGCCGAACATCCCGAGGTGGCCGCCCGCCTCGCGGCGTTCGCGCGGGAGCATGCGGCGGGCGTTCAACCGGTCCCGTCGAATTTGGAAGCGCGTTTGGGAGGGTAATCGTGCCTGGGGCCGATCGGGTGATGAAACCGCCAGATCTCGGTCGATCTAGCTGCTCGCCGAGCGGAGATTCGATGTCGCGCTCGCTGTAGAGTTGCGGCGGCCTGTGGTCATTCTTTCGAAATCCACCTCAGCCAGGGGGGGACGGCCTGCCGATGCGATCAATCGGCTCGACATCGGCAGGCTGCGTCTGACGTCTGGGATCATCCGATCAAGAGTCAAGGTTGTGATCCAATCGGATGCGTCGCGGGCAGGCTGGCGGCGATGGCAGCGGCGGCGTCATCGCAAACGGGATGCGCCCAACCACTGGCGGGGTCGTGCACGATGTTGTCGTCGCCCGTGGCACTGACTCCGGAAGGCACATGGTCCAGGTTCAGGGCATGCCGAAGCTTCCAGGCAACGATGTGATCGGTGCAGGAAGTGTCGCCACTGACACCCAAGGCTCCGAGCAAATGCCCTTGCGCATCGTAAAGGGCCAGGCCACCCCCGAAAATGTTGATCCCGCCAATTCGCCGGCGCACCAGCGGGTCTTGAGCGGTGCCAAAGTGATGTGCCGGCCCTTTGTAGGCCGTTGCCGGGTCCACCGGGTTGCTGTGCTGCAATCCGTACAGTGAACCGCCCGGTTGCACGGCGGTGTAAAGGTTGGCGGTGGACAGCGCCAATCCCTCGAGGCTGAACGCATTGGCGGTGTAAGCTTTCTGCGCGGAGATCACTCTGCTGCCAGGCCATTGGTCTCCGCGGCTCTCCCCGCTGAACGTAACTGCCACCACTTCGCCGTCGCGATCGACCACTGTAGCCCACATGTGCAGGGCAAAACCGGCGTTATTCTCCATTACCACCTGCTTGAGCGCGGCAGTCAACTGGGCATGCGCAGGCAATCCCTCGTGTTTGGCCGGAGCCCCCACCAGGGCTGACCATCAACAAGAACTTCTACCTCTCTGTCCTCGTAACGGGTCACCTCCCGACTTTGTTGCAGATTATCAATCCCCAAGGCAGCAATGGCGCGGTGAAAGGGTTTGGAGCGCCACTTGCAGAAGGGGCTTCCAAAGATCGGTCAGAAGACGACTTTCCGCTGGCTCGGCA
>CAYRCA010000747.1:0-2211 GCA_964422565.1 uncultured Acidobacteriota bacterium
TTGCGCGACCTGTCCCCACTGCGGCTTCAGCGCACGGGCTCGACAGGCGCTTCCGGCGATTCGCCCCACCCCGCGGCGGGAGGGGCGGATTGCCGCCGCAGCTGCCGGACCAGGAAATCCACGACCCGCTCGAAGGGGTCCAGGCCGAAGGCGGCGCCTATCGGTCGCCGCAGGTTGGAATTGGCGTTAATGTCGTAAAAGACGAGTCGCCCGTCGGGCGCCTCCAAGTATTCCACCGACCCCACGTCCAGACCCGCCGCGAGAAACACACGGCGCCCCATCCCGACCGCGGCCGAAGGAACCTCCAGGTAGGGAAGAAACTCGGGTCTGGAGGAGTTGTCCTTCGCCTCCTCGGGCAGTCCGCACAAGTCCTCCCCCCTCGCGTCGCCCTGGACGGGATTGCACACCTCCGAGGGACACAGATTGAAATTGCCCCTGGAGACCACCCTCATCGCATACAGCAAATCTCCGTCCACAAATTCGAGTCTGACGATCCCCCGGTCCCCCGAGTCGTGAGGCAGATACTCCTGGAGTAGAAGCAGGTTGTCCGGCCACCAGATTTCGGGCCGGGACTCCAGAAGCCGCTCCAGTTCCTCGAAGGACTCCAACCGGAACATCCGGGCGCCGCTCCCGCCCTGATTGGGTTTCAATACGGCTGGAAAAGGCAGTTCCGCCCGCCGCGGCCGCAGTGCGGAAACGTCGTTGAAGACCCAGGTTCGGGGGTGTTCGATACCCAGGCCGCGCATGAGGCCGATCTGAGCCGTCTTGCTCAGCTCCATCCGAAAGGCGCGGCTGCCGTTGATGACTCGGGTCCCTCGAGCCTCCAGGTCCTCGATCAGGGTCAACGCGTAGGGGACCGCTCGGGCGTTGCCCCGCACGTAGGCGCTGGGGCTGGCCTGGTTGAAGACCAACCGCCCGGCCGGCGGATCGCGGTCGGAGAATGCCGCTTTCTTGAGATCCAGCGCGCGATACGGGACTCCCCGTCGTTCCAGGACCTCGAAAAGCGGCTCTTGCCATTCGGGATGTTCGAAGAGCACCACCAGATCCGACCGGGCCATACCTCCAATCTACATTATTCCCACCAACGCACTCAAGTATCCCGGGAATTCGCGCCTCCGACCCTTGAACCACCCACCTCCGGCCCCCTTTTTGAAACAACCCCTTGACACAAGACCGCCGCGAAGCGTAAAGTGAATAGTGATTCACATGAGCGTTGAACGTTTGTCCACCGATGTCAGGCGGAAGCAGATCGCGCGGGCGGCACTGGAACTGATCGCGTCGCAGGGGCTGTCCGCCTTGACGATGGAAGGCCTCGCGCGCCGGGTGGGCCTGGTTCCGTCGGCGATCTACCGCCATTTCGAGAACAAGGATCGACTCCTCGACGCGCTCTTGGACTTGATTCGCGAGGGACTTCTGGCAAACGTCGCAAAGGCCCGCGCCCACACCGGGGACGCGTTGGAACGGCTTCGGGCGCTGCTGGGGCTCCAGGTTCGCTTCATCCGGGAGAACCGGGGGCTACCGCGAATCGTGTTCTCGGAGCAGGTCTATGTTGGTTCTCCCGAACGCCGCGCCCAGGTGTACGGGATCATCCAAGCCTACCTCCGGGAGGTGGAACGGATCATCGAGGAGGGCCAGCGGCGGGGACGCGTCTGCGGCGACATCCCCGCGGCAACCCTGGCCGTGGTGTTTCTCGGGCTGGTACAACCGGCCGCCGTTCTTTGGCATATGAGTGAAGGAGAGTTCGACGTGGACCGCCACGCCGAGCGGGCGTGGCGGGCGTTCGAGCGAATGGCCGTCGCGCGGTAGGGGCGCGCTCTTTTTTGGACGGAAAGTGAATAGTAATTCACATCACAATCGGGATTGGTACGAAGGAAAAGAAAGGAAGGACAGAAAATGCGTATCGGAAGGAAGCTCTGGCCCCTCGTGCCGCTGGTCGTCGCCGGCGCGGCGGCCATCGTGGCGCATTCGACCGGAGGGCCGGACTCGGCGCCTGATTTCATCGCCGTCTCGGGCAACATCGAGATCACCGACGCTCAGCTTGGGTTCAAGATACCCGGGCTCGTCGAAAAGCGTCTCGTCCGGGAGGGGGACGTCCTAAGACAGGGCCAGGTGGTGGCTCGGCTGGACACGAGCGAACTGGTCCGCGAGGTCTCCTTGCGGAGGTCCGACTCGGCCTGCTGTGAGAACCCGCGAATCGACGAGCCGTCGAAC
>CAYRCA010000748.1:0-2202 GCA_964422565.1 uncultured Acidobacteriota bacterium
CTGTCTGTCGAGAAGGGCACGGTCAGGGAGTCTCGTCGATGATCCCGACGAGAACTCCGTTCAGGACGGCCGGGCTGACGGAAAGGCCGCCGATTCCCCGCCGGCTGGGACGTGCACAAGACTCCCGCCGACCGACATGCGAGCACTTGCCAGAACCATGCCAGACGCAAGTGGAGCAACAGATGAGACGGGGAGGAGGCGTGTGTTGCATTGTTGCAACGAGCTACTCGACGGGGGAGGCTCAATCCAAAATAAACAATCATAATTACGGCTCGTTACGTACTGTGGCCGTTTTGAACAACGGTGTGGCACAAGTGCCACACCGGTTCAGGGGCCGAAACGAAAGAGCGCGACGAGACCCGTCAACCGGCTGCGTGAGAGGCCTCCACAGGCACCTCCCTTCTACGGCTCTTGGAGATCGATCCCGAATTTCTTGGCCTTCCGCGCAACCGTCGAGTGATCCACGCCCAGGATCTTGGCGGCGCTTCGCCCCGAACCCGCGTGTCTCAGGGCCTTCTGGATCAACTCTCGCTCCAGAATATCCCGCCCCTCGCGCAGCGAGATCATGTCGTTGACGACAATGCTGCGCCGATTCTCGTTGGGAAGGCTGAAGTAATCCGTCAATATCTGGTCGTCCATGGCGATGGAATCTTCGGGAGAAGAGACGACCAACCGCTCAATCACGTTCTCCAGTTCCCTGATGTTCCCAGGCCAGTCGTAGTCTCTCTCGAAAAAATGCAGAACGTCCGGCATCAGCCGCTTTTGGCCATGGTATCGAGCATTGTATTTGTCCAGGAATGTGCGCACCAGGAGGGCCACGTCGTCCCTCCGTTCCCGCAGCGGGGGGATCCGAATCGCGACCACGTTCAGGCGGTAGAAGAGATCCTCCCGGAACAGACGCTGCTTCATCATGGCCTGGAGGTCTCGGTTGGTGGCCGCAAGGAAACGGACATCGACGGAGATGGGCTTTACCCCTCCCACCCGGAGGAAGCTCTGCTCTTGAATCACCCTCAAGAGCTTCACCTGCAACCCGAGCGGCAACTCTCCGACTTCGTCCAGCAGAAGAGTGCCACGGTCCGCGACCTCAATCATGCCCGCCTTCCCCTTCGGGCCTGCTCCGGTGAACGCGCCTTTCTCGTAACCGAACAATTCCGATTCCATCAGAGTCTCGGGAATCGCCCCGCAGTTGATGACCACGAAGGGGCCGTCACACCGGGGGCTCGAGCGGTGGATCAGCTTCGACACCAGCTCCTTGCCGACCCCTGATTCCCCCGTGAGGAGGACCGTCGAGTCGACCAGGGCGACTCGCTGCGCGAGCTCCACCACCCGTCGCATTTGGGGGCTGTCGGACACCAGATCTTCCGTTGCCAGGAGACGGGTTCTCAACTCCTGGAGCTCCGCGTAGTAGCGCGTCGTCAAGTCCTTCAAGGCCGCGATTTCCGTCGCGTCCCTGAAGAGCACCACCGCCCCTGCCATGACCCCGTTCTCCATCACAGGAGTGACGTTGTTGACGATGTCCACACCCGCGGAGACCACCCGAGTCGGCAGATCCACGACGGGCTTCCCCGTACGCAGAACGTCCAAGACGACCGAGGTCGGTTCGATTTCCGTCAACAGTCTGCCGACGACCTTGTCCGCGCTGACGTGAAAGATCCTCTCATACCCCGGGTTGGCAAACACGATACGGCCGTCACGATCGACCACCATGACGCCGTCGTAGATTGCATTCAGGACATCAGCCTGTTCCATCGTTCCGCATCCTCCGGTCCTTCCAATTCAATAATCAGTGACTCCAATAACATACATAGGCGTATCATGTGCCGCGAACGCCAATCGAGCCGCGGACCTCATCCACGGTAGTCTGGAACCTCCCCAACACCGCTCGACATCCTGGACTGCATCCGCACGCTTCCCCTCGAGTGCGGCGTGTCCCGTCCACGGGAAACCGTCCAGCTCTTCCATCGTGCAGATGATCCGGGCCCGCACCGGATTCAGCGAAGCATAGCGGACCCATGGGAGCATATGGGCAGCTTCCTCGCCCACGATGCTCCGGTACCGATGATTCTGGAAGAGGTGGCCGGTGCCGCCGATGGTGCCAGCCGGCATACCCGGTCATGAGCCGGCGCATGAGGTCCTTGCGGTCCCAACTAGTGTCCCGTGCGGTTAGTGCTTGCCTGAAAAGAGGTTTTTCTCTATCATGAG
>CAYRCA010000749.1:0-2199 GCA_964422565.1 uncultured Acidobacteriota bacterium
CCTGCATGCCCCCAGTGGAGCCCATACCGCTGCCGAAATTAAGCGGCTCCGGGTTTCCGTCGGAGCAAACCAAGGGCCTGACCGAATTGGCCGAAGCAGTCTGACAGGGCTGGGAGAAGTTCGTCCACGCGGCAGTATTGGAGGTCGTGCCGCCGCCGCTGTCAATCATCCGGCCCGTGTTGCACGTGTAGTTACCATCCGCGTCGATGATCGCCTGACGGCAGATGGCGATCGGCTGGTCGACGTCCTCGGGATGGAGGGTACCCGCAAACCCGATATATCCGACCGCTTCGGCCTGAAGCTCGAAGTTGTCGTAGCCGAGGATCCGCGACAGAAAGGATTGGGCGGGAATATCCTCCCGACGGGCGCGCACCCGGACCGCATTGATGAAGTCGGGGTCGGCGTCCAGCTCTTGTGTGCTTCGGTTCCACAAGTCCACGGGATCCGTCGAGTCGTTGGGAGTGAAGGTGCGGGTGGCGAAGCTCCAGTGGCCGCGCTGCACGTCCCCTTCGTTACTCGCCGCGTCCATGACCTCCACCGCCACCCCCTGGCTGGAGTTGGCGATGGCGGCCTGTTCCCCTTCAATGTTCGCGCCGGTGTTGACCTGCGGCCCCGGGGAGTAGAGGACCCGGGCGGCCGCCAGGGCGCCGGCGTCGGCGGCGTTCTGCAGTTGGTTTCGAATGACGACCAGATAGGCGACGTCCACCGCCATGGATCCCATGGCGATGAGGACCACCATCAGCGCCGTCACCGTCACCGCCACGGCGCCCCGGTTGCCCTTCCGAAGCGACACGGGCTTCCGGTGGGACGAGTGCGGCTCCTCCGCCAACTCGGAACCCTCCTGGGATTGCCGTTCCACCGATTCCACCCCTCTCGATCGAAGGAGACGTTTGACGAAGCGCATGACCGTCTACTCCATTCTCATGACGGTTTCCGCCCCAAGCTGCAGGCTCCCCGTCATGTTGTTGACGAAACCGGGTAACACCAGGAAGTTGTACGGGTACTCGACCCTGACGGTGAGAGACTGCCCCGATGCCGTACCAGGGGTGATAAGAGTGTCGGCCTCCCCCGCCGGAAACCCGATCAGGTGGTTGGCCAAGTAGTTGTCGACTACGGCCTCAATCTCGGCTTGGGTGTGGGGAGAGTAAGCGCCGTTTGCGTCGGTGTTGAACAGAATCCCGAACCGGGCCCCCTCCCGGCTGGCGTTGGTGATCATGGCCTGGTTGTAGAGAAGCAGGCTCATCTCCACGATGCCGAACAGAAGCATGAACAAAAGCGGCGCCAGAAGCGTCATCTCGACCGCCGCGGCGCCACGGGTCCTACCGGGCTTTCGGAATGCGTCGCGATTCATGCGGGTCTCTCCCTCTCGTCGCGCGATGAAGCGTGAAGTCGTCACGGCTTGGATTCTCCGGCAATTATATCCGAAAAGAAGAACGATTCAACCTCGAAGATCGTTTCACCGGCCATCGGTTTTTCTTTTCCCGACAATCGTGGTCGTCGGGGCCACGCGTCAAGCGTTGGCCTTCATTATCGTAAACCAGTCGGCGGCGCGGCGCCCCCGGCGCGTTTGGGAAAAGGCGGAAAATGTTTGGAAGGGGGACTCGGGGTTGGGGCGGGTTCGTTCCGTGGTTTCTGGTTTCTGGTTCCTGGTTCCTGGTTTCTGGTTCCTGGTTCCTGGTTCCTGGTTCCTGGTTCAAAGTTCCGAGTTCAGCCGTTCACCTGCTGATTGCTTCCCGCTGATTGCTGGCTGCTGACTGCTGCCCGCTGACTGCTGGCTGCTGACTGTGGCTGCTGACTGTGGCTGCTGACTGCTGGCTGCTGTCCGCCGAACCCCTGAACCTCGCCGAACCACGGAACGGGTCTCACCCGAGTGCGCTAGGATAGGAATAGGCTCCGGAGCGGGCCGGTGAGGTGGGTGATGAGACTGACCGCCATTATCGAGAGAGAGGGATCGGGATATACGGCGCTCTGTCCGGAAGTCGATGTCGCCAGCCAAGGGGACACCATCGAGGAGGCTCGGGACAACCTGCGCGAGGCCCTGGAGTTGTTTTTCGAGGCGGCTTCGCCGGCCGAGATCGCCGACCGGTTTCGAGAGGAGATCTATGTGACCCAGTTCGAGGTCGCGGTTGGGTTAGGTTGAGGGTCCTGTCCGGCCACGAAGTCTGTTCGATTCTTGAGAGCCACGGTTTTGTGGAGGTC
>CAYRCA010000750.1:0-2190 GCA_964422565.1 uncultured Acidobacteriota bacterium
TGTTTCCCGCGTGGGCCGTCTCCTTCTCGGGCGAAAAATGCTCCCAGAAGAAGGTGACGCAGAATGCCCCGTGGGCGCCTCGGAAGGCTCGCTGAAGACTCTCGACGTCGTCCACGTCGGCGGCCACCACCTCCGCCCCCAATCTCGCCAGTTCCCTGGCCTTCTCCGAGTTCACGTTGCGGGTCAGCGCCCGGGCCGCGAAGCCGCCGGTCGGGTCCTCCAGAATAGCGCGCACCAAGCCGCCTCCCTGAGCCCCCGTGGCGCCCAAGACCGCGATGATCTTTCTCTCGGTCACTTCATTCCTCCTTGTTGTAGGTTAAGAGAAAGCCGAATCTGTTGGGCAAGAGCTTACCAAAGATCCGCGTCCGACCTCGGGCCCTCACCGGCGACGCCCTCCCCACCCTGCTTGTTCCGTGTCTTCCGCGTGTTTCGTGCGTTCCGCGCTTCCGATTCTCCTTCCCGCGAAAGAACGCGGCCTCCCCCAGGGCGTCTCGGGACGCTGGCCAGAACCCGCAATCCGAAGTCCGAAGGGGGCCTGAATCTTGACCGCGGGCGGCGCCGCGGATAGCATCGCATTCCTGGGCGTGCCGCCCCACGGAGGGAGCCATGAACGGAATCCGCCTGCCCCTGATTCTCCTGGTTCTGATGCCGACCGCCTCCGCCGCTCTCGGGCAACCGCATCCCTTCCAGGATCCGGATTGCCCCGTGGAGGAACGAGCCCGCGACTTGGTCTCCCGCTTCACGACGGAGGAGAAGATCGCCCAGCTCAACTATGACGCGCCGGCCGTCGAAAGGCTCGGCGTGCCCGCCTACAACTGGTGGAACGAGGCCCTGCACGGAGTCGCCCGCAACGGCCGGGCCACCGTCTTTCCCCAGGCCATCGCCCTGGCGGCGACCTGGGACGAGGAGCTGATCCTCCGGGTCGCCGGCGCCATATCCGACGAGGCCCGGGCCAAGTTCAACGCCTCGCAGCGGATCGGCAACGTGGGCCGCTACGCCGGACTGACCTTCTGGTCCCCCAACGTCAATATCTACCGCGACCCGCGCTGGGGTCGGGGACAGGAGACGTACGGCGAGGACCCGTTTCTCGCCAGCCGGATCGGGGTGGCTTTCGTCCGCGGCCTGCAGGGAGACCACCCGCGCTACCTCAAGGCCGCCGCGTGCGCGAAACACTACGCCGTCCACAGCGGCCCCGAGGGCGACCGGCACCATTTCAACGCCACCCCCCCACTGAAGGATTTCCACGAGACCTATCTTCCCGCCTTTCACGCGCTCGTTACCAAGGCCAACGTGGAGATCGTCATGTGCGCCTATAATCGGCTCTACGACGAAGTCGCCTGCGGCAGCAATCTGCTCCTGCGGGAGATTCTCCGGAGCCAATGGGGCTTCCAGGGGCATGTGGTCTCGGATTGCTGGGCCCTGGTCGATTTTCACACCACCCACAATGTGACCGAACGGCCCGAAGAGTCGGCGGCGCTCGCCTTTCGCACGGGAGTGAACGTCGACTGCGGCAATACCTCTCCGTTTCTGGAGGGCGCCCTTCGAGAGGGACTGATCGCCGAAGCCGAAATCGACGAGGCCCTGGTCACTCTGCTGCAGACCCGTTTTCGTCTCGGGTTGTTCGATCCTCCGGACATGGTGCCGTTCAACCGGATTGGCCTGGAGGTCATCAATTCGCACGGTCATCGGGAACTGGCGCGCGAGGCCGCCCGGAAGGCCGTTGTATTGCTGAAGAACGACGGTGCGCTGCCCTTGGCCGGCGATATTCGCAGGCTGCACGTTCTGGGTCCCAACGCCGCCGACGGCAACGTTCTTCTGGGCAACTACTTCGGCATCAGCCCCAACCTCCATACCATCCTGGAGGGGATCGCGGGCCGCGTCGACGCCGGAACCCACGTCGAGTACAATCACGCGTTTCTTCTGGATCGGGCGAACATCAACCCCATCGACTGGACCACCGGCGCCGCCCACGAGGCCGACGCGATCGTGGTCGTCATGGGACTGTCGGGCCTCCTCGAAGGCGAGGAGGGGGAGTCCCTCGCGTCCCCCACCAAGAGCGACCGCTTCGACATTCGGCTGCCGGAGAATCAAGTCGACTATCTGCGGCGGCTTCGCGGACAAGGCGAAACTCCGATCGAGATCGGACGAGCACACGTCTGAACTCCAGTCAGCCGTGTGCTCTTCCGATCT
>CAYRCA010000751.1:0-2185 GCA_964422565.1 uncultured Acidobacteriota bacterium
CCGACGAGGCCGTGGAACCTCTCGAAACCTTCCTTCGGAGGAACCCGTCCGAGGCCGACGCCCTCGAGCTTTTGGCCGAGGCTTATCGGAGAAGCGGGCGATTCGACCGGGCGGTCGAGCGCTATCGGACCCTTCTCGAGTTGGACGCCCAGAATCCCCGGGCCTGGTTCGGACTGGGCCGGGCTTATGAGGCCCTGGCCGAGCGGGCGTTCGAGCTTCTGGAGGAGACGGCTTTCGAGTCGGCCTACTGGTTCGCCCTCGTCGCCGAGTCCCGGGTGGTTCAGCAGCAGTACTCGAGCGCCTTCTTCTTCTATCGGAAGGCTCTCGAGCTGAAGCCCGATCTGCGGGGCATCCATGTGGCCATCAGCCGGATCTATCGACAGACCGGAAACCCCGAATGGGCCGAACGGGAGGAGCAAAAGGAGATCGAACTGGGCCTGCCCGACTGCGAGCGGGAGCGATTCGTCTGCCGATACCTGGAGGGCCGTTTCGAGGACTTGCTGGCCGAGGCGTCCAGGGACGATGAGCCCGCCTCTCTCTACTGGCGGATCCAGGCCGCCAACGGCCTCGTGCTGCAGTCGTTCAGCCGGCTGACGGAGCTTCCCCCCTCGGTCGAGGTCCACGGCCTTAAAGCCGAGATTCACCGCAACCAGAGGCGCCACTGGGAGTCGGTCCGGGAATGGCGCGCCGCTCTGGAGCTCGATCCGGGCAACCCCGAGCTGAGGCGGGAACTGGCCCTGTCCCTCTATCTCAACCGCGACTACGACGGGTCCCGAAAGATCGTGGACGAACTCCTCGAACGATCCCCCGACTCGCCCCTGTTGAATTTCCTGGCCGGCGACTGCCTGCTCAATCAGCAGCGGGTGGAGGATGCGATCCCCTTCCTCGAGAAGGCGGCGAACCTGGATCCCGATTATCTCGGGGCCCGCTCCGCTCTGGGGCGTGCGTACGTACACGTGGGCGACTCCGACAAGGCCATTCCCCATCTGCGGGCGGCGCTGCCCACCGACGAAGACGGCAGCCTTCACTTTCAGCTGGCCCGGGCCTATCAACGGGCCGGCGAGCGGGACCTGGCCCAGGAGATGATGCGCCGGTACCAGGAAATCGACCGCCGGGTTCGGGAGGAGGAGAGCCGGGTCGAGGAGGAAGTGAGGATCACGCCTCCTTAGTTCTCGACGCGGAATGTCGGACGGGTAGGACAAGTCCGACAGGTCGGCCCGCGGCCCGCGCCTGTGTGGAAACTCCAAGCGGAATTCAAAACATTGGATAGCCGATTCCCCGCCATTCAATAATTTGAATCCGCGGGGCATTCCCGGTACCCGTCAAGAATGCGGTGATAGTTCAATGAACGGGTCATCCCCTCTGCTATCAGGCTGTTAGAGCGCGGAGGATGCGGGACGGGTTGGTGGGGCTCTGGACTGGCACTGGGATTGCTTAGTGTGTAGAAGGGATTTGGTCCCTTACAGGCATGTTATATAGATTCGCATTAGTATTCCGTATGCTTGCTGAGGCTTCAGGGGATTCAAAATCCGCCGTGCTCATTGTTTTTGAAGAATGCGTTAACCAAGACAAGCTAATCGACAAGGAGGGAAGTTCATGACGCAGAAAATGCGACGGCTCGGGGGCTTTTGGCTGCTCGGGCTGTGTTTGGTTCTGGCGCTGACCTGGTCGGCGCCGCAACAGGCGGTCGCTCAGGCGCTGTACGGCACCCTGACGGGCCAGTTGCGCGACGCCACCGGAGG
Source organism: uncultured Acidobacteriota bacterium (assembly GCA_964422565.1). GTDB lineage: Bacteria > Acidobacteriota > UBA6911 > RPQK01 > JAPXNP01 > CAYRCA01. The sequence continues at coordinate 1,743 of CAYRCA010000751.1, forward strand.
CGCCATTCCGGGCGCCGAGGTGGTCATCGTCAACCTGGCGACCAACTTCACGCAGACCGGCATCACCAACGACATCGGGAACTACACGCTCCGCAACGTCCCCGTCGGGATGTATCGCGTCAGCGTGGCTTTGACCGGGTTCCGGGAGGCGGTGCTGGAGCGCGTGAACATTACCGCCGGGACGGTGACCCGCGAGAACGTGACGCTGCAGATCGGCGAGTTGACCGAGTCGATCACCGTTTCGGGGGCGGCGACGCTCCTGCGGACGGACACCGCCGAGGTCTCCTCTCAGTTGGACACCAGAGAGATCTCCGACCTGCCGCTGAACGTCTACCGGAACTACCAGGCGCTAATCAACTTGGTGCCGGGGGCGACGCCCGCCGGGTTTCAGAACGCGATCACCGATACTCCGGGCCGCGCTCTGACCACGAATATTGCGGGAA
>CAYRCA010000752.1:0-1719 GCA_964422565.1 uncultured Acidobacteriota bacterium
AGGGGGCGACAAACGGTGTCCTCCGATCCCTCAGACACCTCCGATCCCTCCGTGTTCTATGAGAGCGATTGTCAAGAGTGGGCTCCGCCCCCGCTGAAGGCCCAGGGGTCTGGCCCTTGGCAATCAGCCCCGATGATGGTTGGGAGGACGAGGATTGTGGGTGCCGCCGGGATGGCGGAGTTGTCTTTTTCCGCATTCGTTCTCCTCCTCCATGCTCACAGATCCAAGGGGGACGTTTCCAAGCGCGTTGAGGGTCGCCGAAGCGAACCAGGGTTCTATCTGAGACTCGGCTCAGGAGCCGGCCTGACGCATTTTCGGGTTCTGCGGGAGGGCCTGTGGTCAAGCGAGTGCCTCGGCCGACAGAGGCCGGGCAAACACGGAGGACGAGACTCTCTCCCGCACCCTCGTCCCGGATCTGAGGCCGCGCAGGGGGAAAACGTCCCGTACTGCCGCCTCGGCTCCGGTTCTTAGCGCGCTTGCTGTGTCAGCTTGGTCGGGTCGTAAGGCTCTCCTGATTTCCAGACGCGCAACGTCACGGCCGCGAGCTTGCGAGCCAGCGTCACCCGCGCCAGCTCCTCGCGCATCCCGCGATCAAGCATCCCCTGATACAGCTCCTGAAGCGGCCCGGGCCGGCCCGTGGCCGCCGCGGCCATACTCTTGAAGACGTTCTTCAAAGCGCGGTTATGATTGCGATTGAGTCCACGGGTCATGGGCTGACGCCGCCGTCGCTGGGCTCGACCGTCCTCCCACTCATAGTCCGCGCTCGAGCGGGTCACGACGGCCAATCCAGCGTACGCCCAGAGGTTGCGCTTCGTCCGGAAGCGCCAGGGCGTGCCCAGCGTCGCCAGGAGCGTGGCCGCACGCACCGGCCCCATGAAGGGAATCGTCTGCAGCAGAGCCCACGGCGCGTGTCGCCTCGCCTCGGCGATCATCGCCCGCTTCGCCTTCGGCCGCAACGTGCGGAGCAGGTCGATCTCCGCGTACAGCGTCTCGGCCCGGAACCGCACCGCCCGATCGGGCAGCTTGGCCAGCCACTCCGATCGCTGTCCTGGCCCGTACACCCCCTGCCCGTGGGTCCGGATCCCTCGCGCCCGGAAGAGCGCTTTCAGGCGAAGCATGGCCCGCGTGCTGTCCTCCACCAGGTGCTCGTACGTGCGCACGAGTTCCTTGAGCGCTGCCAGGCCCGGACTGCCGTGATAGACCGGTCGCAGCACGCCACGCCTCAGCAGTTCCGAGAGCTGCACGCAATCCACGATGTCGCCCTTGTTGCCCCGCTTCGACTCGCCCCGCCGGTCGCAGGCCACCACGCGCTCCACCATGGGAGTCAGGAGATCGTGCAGCCACTGCGCCTGCGTGCCTTCCTCGAACGCCACATGAACAGGGCCCCGCATCCCTTCGAAGAACTCCACCAGCGCCGCCTCCTCTGTCGGCAGCACACACCGGGCGATCACCCGCCCACTCCCTTCCCGCACCGCCGCAACCGTCGTAGCTTGATGAACATCAAGGCCGACATACTTCGCGCTCTTCCTCATGAGGGCCGCTCCTTGGTGGAATCCATGGGACTTCGACACTTCCATGGTACCGCCAAGGGGCGTGCTCTCAATATCCGTCAAGCTTTTGATGTCCTGACCCTGAGCCAAGCAAGTTACGACAAGCCAGCGACGATTTCCGGGGAAAGTCCTGCGGGGGGCCGGAACCGTTGGAACCGTTGGAACCGTT
>CAYRCA010000752.1:1729-2182 GCA_964422565.1 uncultured Acidobacteriota bacterium
GACTTCGACACTTCCATGGTACCGCCAAGGGGCGTGCTCTCAATATCCGTCAAGTTGTAGGAAGGTTGGGATCGCGCCGGGGCACGAGAATGGCCGGATCGGCCGACCTATCGGTGTCGCCGTCTGCAGGGGTTGACGATGTCGGCACGGGGTGCGATGATCCCCAACGCGATACATGAAGGATCGGATTGCGCGGATCCTTCCGAAGCCGGATCGCCCTCGCAGTGGGGGGACATCCGGCTTTTTTTACCACTTCAGGAGGAGCGACATGCGAAAGATTCTGATGGCCCTGATCATGGCAACGGCCGTGGTAGCGGCTCCGGCGGCGGCGCAGGAGGGCCCGGCGGAGCAGCCGGATCGTCCGGCCGATCTGGTCCTGACGGTCGAGGGCTTCAGCTGTGACCACTGCACTGCCAAGCTCCAGAAGGAGCTCGCCAAGCTCGACGCGGCCGA
>CAYRCA010000753.1:0-2181 GCA_964422565.1 uncultured Acidobacteriota bacterium
AAGCTGGACTCCCAGGTTCCGCTGGACCTGGAGTTCGTCGACACCGATGGGCGGACGGTGCGGTTGAGGGAGTACTTCGGAGACAAGCCCGTGCTGTTGACGCTGGTCTATTACGAGTGCCCCATGCTGTGCACCCTGATTCTCAACGGCACCCTTCGGGCTCTGCGGACTCTGGACTTCACCGCGGGGACCGAGTTTCAGGTGGTCACCGTCAGCATCGATCCCGACGAGACGCCCGCCCTGGCCGCGGCGAAGCGGACCCAGTACCTCGAGAACTACCAGCGGGAGGGCGCCGCCTCGGGCTGGCATTTCCTGACCGGGCGAGAGGACCAGATCCAGGCCCTGGCCGAGGCGGTGGGGTTTCGTTACGCCTACGATCCCGCGTCGGATGAATACGCCCATGCCGCGGGCGTCATGGTTCTGACCCCCGAGGGCAGGGTGTCCCGCTATTTCTACGGGGTCGAGTACTCGCCCCGCGATCTTCGGCTGGGACTGGTGGAGGCCTCCAACAACCAGATCGGCACCCCGGTCGACCAGATCCTCCTCTTCTGCTTTCAGTACAACCCTCTCACCGGGAAGTACAGTTTCGCAGTCATGTCGGCCCTGAGGGCGGGGGGTGTCTTGACTTTGCTGGGGATCGCCCTGCTGGTGATCGTCCTGATCCGGCGCGAGCGGGTCCAGGCAGCGGCGAGGGCGCCGGTCGAAAGCTGAAGAGGGCCTTAGCAATACCACGGGCTCCCAGGGAGCCGAGAAAACGGAGATTATGTTCAGCGATTTCCCTTTGTTTCCGGAGGCGGCCTCCACGATAGCGGGGAGGGTGGATACCCTCTACTTCTTCCTCGTCGCGGTGAGCCTCTTCTTCTTCCTGCTCATCACCGTCCTGTTGACCGTCTTCGCGATCAAGTATCGCCGCAGGCATGGGGACGAACGGCCGAAGCAGGTCCACGGGTCTCTGGGGCTCGAGCTGCTGTGGAGCATCATCCCCTTCGCGCTCTCCATGGTGATGTTCGGCTGGGGGGCGGTCCTGTACTTCGACATCTACACCCCGCCGCCCGACGCCATGAACATTTACGTTGTGGGCAAGCAGTGGATGTGGAAGATTCAGCATCCGGAAGGCAACCGTGAGATCAACGAGTTGCACGTTCCGGCGGGGGTTCCGGTCCGGCTCATCATGACCTCGGAGGACGTGATTCACAGCTTCTACATTCCGGCCTTCCGCGTCAAGATGGATGTCCTGCCGGGTCGCTACACGTCGGTCTGGTTCGAGGCCACCAAGCCGGGGGAGTACCACCTTTTCTGCGCCGAGTACTGCGGGACCAAGCACTCCGAGATGATCGGGACGGTCTACGTGATGGAGCAGATGGATTATCAGGACTGGCTCGCCGGCGCCACGGCCGCGCCCCAAACCATGGCCGAGGCGGGACAGGAGCTGTACAACCAGCTGGGCTGCGGAACCTGCCACGAACAGGTGGACGGCGCGCGCGGTCCCAGCCTCCACGGTCTGTACGGAAATCCGGTGCAGCTGATGACGGGGGAGATCGTCGTCGCCGACGACGATTACATCCGTCGCTCCATTCTGGAGCCGGCGGCCGAGATCACGGCGGGATTCGCGCCCATCATGCCGACCTATCGCGGGCAGGTGGACGAGGAGGAGATCCTTCAGCTGATTGCCTACATTCGGTCGCTGTCGGTTGGAGAAGACGGGTCGGGGATGAATCCCGTCCGGGCCCGAGGAGAATAAATGAGCACTTCGGAAGCGGCGACTCATCACACAGGCTCTGGTGAGAACTACCTCACGGCCGGCTATGGCCTGAAGTCCTGGCTGTTGACGACCGACCACAAGCGGATCGGCATTCTTTACCTGATTGTCATCAATATCTTCTTCCTGTTGGGAGGCCTGTTCGCGGTCCTGATCCGCATCGAGCTGCTGACGCCGACCGGGGATCTCGTGTCCTCGGACACCTACAACAAGCTCTTCACCCTTCACGGGCTGGTGATGATCTTCTTCTTTCTCATTCCCTCCATCCCGGCGGTGTTGGGCAACTTCCTGATTCCCCTGATGATCGGGGCGAGAGATCTGGCGTTTCCGCGGATCAACCTTCTCAGCTGGTACGTCTTCACCATCGGCGGCATGCTCACCTTCTCCGTCGTGCTCTTCGGCGGGGTAGATACCGGCTGGAC
>CAYRCA010000754.1:0-2174 GCA_964422565.1 uncultured Acidobacteriota bacterium
CCTCGTGGGCGGTGGGGTCCTCCAGGGGGTGGGGGCGATGAAACCGGGCGCCGGCGCATCCCGCGAAAACCATGCGACCCATGCGCGCCACTGACTCCTCCTCTCCGTGCCGGACCGCTCCGTAGTTCTTGTTGTTGTTGATGGGACGGGGATGCGAAGCCGTCCGTTCCCGGACGAAGAGGATGCGGTCGTAATGGTCCCGGCCCAGACCGGTCCACGCGTTGTTCTGCGAGATGTCGACGAAGGTGTAGAGCGGCGGATTGTCGAAGATGTGCGCGTGATCGGCACTCCTCACGTCTTCGTTGCGGCGCATGTCCGTGGTATGCACCGTGACCCCGGCCTCCTCGGCCCGCCGGCGGACGTGCCCGGCCCAGTAGTCGCCCCACTCAACGTGTTCGCCGCTCTCGTTGTTCATGCAGTAGAGCACATGAGGATAGGGAAGCGACAGGGAAAGGAGCCGATCGACGAACGCCCGCTGGTACCCCAGGACCAGCTGGTTGTCGTCCAGATCCGGAACGGTGCGGAAGAACGGGTGCGCCGTCGGCTCGCCGCGGGGGGCGTAGTCGATCGCCGTGGGCAGGCCCGACTCTTCGGGCGTATAGGTGATGTTGTTCATCGGATTAAAGGGGTGTTTGGACCATCCTCCGAGCGACTGATGGTCCTCGTAGTGATCCCACGGGTCCCAGATCTCGATCTGCACGATGATGTCGCGCTCGTGGGTCATCCTCAGAAAGTTCTCGAACCGGTTCCAGTACTCGTCGTTGAACCGATCCAGATCGAACCGGCCCTCCCCGTCCCGGGCGTAGGCGAAGACGTTGCCCACGTTCCGGTGGCTCATGGTGTTGCGCACGTAGTTTCCGCCAACCGAACGCAGAAGGTCGAGGTGTTTCTCCAAGCCCTGCGGATGGTTGAAGAGGTTGTCCTGCCAACTGCCCCCGAGCAGTAGAACCACCTCGCCGTTGTACTCCCAGTATCTTGGATTGGCGTCGCTGGGTCGCAGCCGCTCGGTGTTCTCTCCAAGGGCGAACGACAGCACGCCCGAAAATACGCTTACCAGAACGAGTCCCGGAACGCGCTTCATGGGAATTTAATACCGCTCGGCGGCGTTGCAGTCAACGGGGTCGACGGGAAAGAGCTCGAACGTATATCGAGAACGCCAAGGGCAGAGTGGAGCCCGAGCCGAAGGATGTTGTGGAGGCCGCTCGTACCTATACCCGACGCCCAACACGGTGCGCAACACCTACGCGGGCGCCCACTGCACGGCGCCGACGCGGATGGATGGGTTCGACCAGGCTCCGGAGCCCTATATCCTGCGGAACCACCACGAATCGGATTCGGGAGTGGCCCCGCAGATCCTGCTCCGGCAGGAGCAGCCCGCCACGCTGCTGCGGTTCTTGTCTCCGGGTTCCCGGATGGCTGCGACGGGTATTCTCCTGCGCAACATCGACACGCGGCCCGACGACGGTGTCGGGCGTTGCCGTACCGGATTCGAAATGGCCATGGACGGAGTGGAGGACGTCCGGGATATGCGCGGCCATCACAACGTGCTGATCTACGGCAGGCATCTCCCCGCCATCCGGGCTTGGGGCCGGCTCGCCGGAGTGGCCGTCGAGGGGATCGTGGCGGCCCCGCCGGCTTGAGCCGATGCCGGGAGGTCGTCAATCTTGGATGCGCACAGGGTGGATACACAGTGGTAGATGTAGTCTACCTTTGGTAGAATACATGCGATGGCCCTGAACATTAAGAATCCCCACGTCGTCCGACTCGCCGAGGAGGTGGCTCGACTGACGGGTGAAAGCAAGACCGAGGCGATTCGGCGGGCGTTGGTGGAGAGAAGGGAACGCCTGTCGTTGAGCATTTCACCGGAAGAGCGAAGAGCCCGTTTGCGTCGCTTTCTCGAACGGGAGATCTGGCCCCAGGTGCCCGACTCGGTTCTGGGTTCGCGACTTTCCCGCGAGCGGGAGGAGGAAATCCTGGGCTACGGAGAGCCGGGCGCGTGATCCTGGACAGTTCGGCGATCATCGCCATTCTGCTGCGGGAACCTGGGTACGAGGGGTTGCTGGAGAAGCTTCTCGACGCTGGCGCTGTCGGGGCGGCCGCCCCGACCTTGCTTGAAAGTGGCGTCGTCTTGGGGGCACGTCTGGGCTTCCCCCCGCAAAGCCTCCTGGACCGGT
>CAYRCA010000755.1:0-1497 GCA_964422565.1 uncultured Acidobacteriota bacterium
CCCGCGCAGATTCCGTTGTGGGCGGTTCTCACCGGCTTCTTCGTCTCCCTCGGGGTGGGACTCGTCTTCGGCGTTTGGCCAGCCGTCAAGGCCGCCCGGTTGGATCCCATCGAATCGCTGCGCTACGAGTGACGAGTGTCCATGAGCCGAGCGCACCCGATTGGATTGGATGAAACGAGCGGTGAGCGGGCAGCAACCCATCGTCGCCGCCGGCTAATCTAATTGCCGTCTGCCGGTCCCGGCTCCCGACCCGACGGCGGCAAGACACGATCCCCCGGAACCGCGGAACGAGGCCGGTCGGGGGATTGGGTGAGGCGGTGTCGCCCGCGAGACCACTCGCTCTCAACTCTCCAGCTTCCGCTGCAGATCCGACACGGTGTACGGCTTCATGAGGACGTCGTCCGCCCCGGCGGCCCGCAGTTGCTCCTCGGTCAAAGCGACGGCATCCGCCGTCACGGCCAGGACTCGAAGATCTTTCATCCTCTCCTTCAACTCGACCAGCACCCGCAGACCCATTTCCCCCGGCATGAGCATGTCCACCAGAACGATGGAGGGCTGGAAGACGGCCAGTTCGCTCAGCAGATCGCCTCCCCCGGAAAAGGAGGCGACGTCGTAGCCCAAGCTTTGCAGAATGAATCGGATCGAGTAGATGTTCTCGGCGCCTTCCTCGACCACGGCGACTCGGCGGCTTGACCCGGACACGTCGGCGAGAGATTTCATGAGGGGCCTTTCAGTCGCTCCGAGAGGAGCCGGTTGACCAGTTGAGGATTGGCTTGACCCTTCGTCTCACGCATGACCTGGCCGACAAAAAATCCCAGGAGGCCCTCTTTCCCTCTTCTGAAAGCCTCCACCTTGTCGGCGTTGTCGGCCAGGACGGAGGCGACAATCTTCTCCAGCTCTCCGGCGCTGCTGATCTGTCGCAGGCCTCGCTCCTCCACGATTCGGTCCGGAGCCTTCCCCGTCTCATACATTGCGGCGAACACCTCCTTGGCGATCCGGCCGCTGATGGCATTTGAAGCAATCAGCTCGACCAGGCCGGCGAGCGAGGCGGCCGGCACCGGACAGTCGACGATGTCCCGGCCGTCGCGCTTCAGTTCGCGCGTCAGATCCCCCAACATCCAGTTGGCCACTTTCACGGGTCGGCCGCAATGTCGCAGCGCCTCCTCGAAATAGTCGGCGAATTCGCGGGTCTGAGTCAGTATCAGGGCCGTTTCGTCGTCCAGGCCCAGTTCGCGGACGAATCGTTGGCGACGGGCTTCGGGCAGCTCGGGAATAGACGCCTCCAGCTCCTTCAGCCATTCGCCGGGGATCACGACCGGAAGGAGATCGGGCTCGGGGAAATAGCGGTAATCGTGGGCTTCCTCCTTGCCACGCATTCCCATGGTGCTTTGGGAGGCCTCGTCCCACAACCGGGTGTCCTGCTCCACCCGGCCGCCGGCCGCCAGCAACGCCTCCTGGCGACCGATCTCGTAGTCGAGGGCCTTTCGGAGGAAGCGA
>CAYRCA010000755.1:1507-2172 GCA_964422565.1 uncultured Acidobacteriota bacterium
TTGATCTCGGTCTTGGTGCCGAAACGATCCTCCCCCGTCGGACGAAGGGACACGTTGGCGTCACAGCGCAGACTGCCCTCCTCCATGTTGCCGTCGCAGACCCCCAGGTAGAGTAGAACCTTGCGAAGGTACGTCAGAAAGTCGAAGGCTTCCTGGGAGGAGCGAAAGTCGGCCTCGGTTACGATCTCTATGAGAGGGACACCGGTGCGGTTGAGGTTCACGCAGGTATCCTCACCCGGCGTATGGATCGATTTTCCGGCGTCGTCCTCCAAATGAATCCGATTGATGCGAAAACGCCGGCGGCGGTACCGCGGTTCCCCCGGGGCGGCCTCGACCGACACAGGTATCTCCACCTCTCCCCGGGACGCCAGCGGCCGGTCGTACTGGGAGATCTGATAGCCCTTGGGCAGATCGGGGTAGAAGTAGTTCTTGCGCGCGAAAACCGACCGGCGGTTAATGCGGCAACCCAAGGCCAGTCCGGCCCTCACGGCCATGGCCACAGCCTCCCGGTTGAGCACGGGCAGGGCCCCCGGCAAACCCAGACAGACCGGGCACGTGTTGGAGTTGGGAGGCGCTCCGAACCGGGTGTCGCACCCGCAGAAGATCTTGCTTTGGGTCACCAGTTGCGCGTGAACCTCGAGGCCGATTACCGGCTCGTACCCCAT
>CAYRCA010000756.1:0-2170 GCA_964422565.1 uncultured Acidobacteriota bacterium
ATGCGATTTCTTGAGCCCATGCTGGTACTCCAGGCCACTTTTCGGGACGTCTTTGGCGGATGCCTGTTGCGCCGCACCGGAGGGGGCTACAAAACCGGAGAAGAAAGCGATCTGAGGACGATAGCGCTCTGTTTCCACGCTCGAGAGGCCGCCGGGCTCCGCTGGCGCGGGACGCTCGAGGGCACCGACTTCCACCAGGTATTCCATGGTGTCACTGACCGACTCACGGTCGACTGCCTCGAGCTCGAGCAGAATTTCCCCGACAGTCCTGCTCCCGTCGAGCAGCGGCAAGAGCCTCGACAGCAGATGGGGCGAGCGGCCGCTGAGCGCCAGCGAAAAGCCTAAAGAGTGGAGTCGAAACTCATCCGGCCCAGCAGGAATTACCGTGAATCGATCGGGAATCTTCAGCCGGTCTTCCAGCGACAGCAATGTCTTTGCAATCTCCCGCGTTAGACAGAAAAGGGTCAGCCGGAGGTGAAGTAACTGCTGCTGCAGGAACTGCTACCCCAACAGCTGCAACTGCAACTGCAGCACGAAGAGCCTTCCGTTCGAAACAGCACGAACAGGGCAATCTCCGATACCACGTTCGTCATCCCCCGGAGGCTATTGATCTCATCCGGCGAGTGAACCTGTGCCGAAAAGCTGTCGCCGAGCAGGCCGTTATAGCTGATGGCGGCCATCGAGCGAACCTGGCGGGCTTCGACTTCCACCAGAGGCCGCGCCGTCTCGACCTTGCCCACTTCCTCGGCGAACGCCTTGATGTGTGCGTCCGAACTGCATCCGGAGCGATCTTTCCCGCTGAGTTCTGAAGTGCGGTGCCTCGACTTGACCAGCTTGCCCTTCCGAACGGCGAGATGGGTAAATGCTACAATCTCGGTCCCTTCCATCTCAACGATGACGCCTTGAGCATGACCTCCCTGCGAGATGCTGAGGCCTCCTTCACGCGAAAGGTCCCTGCTGCTGAAAGGCGTGATCGAAATTGCCAGGGACTGCAGGCTGTCGCGGCTGAAGAGGCTGAAAACGTGAGTCCGCTCGGGTTGAGCATCCAACCCTTGCTTGTTCATCTCCTTGGAGATCAGGTGCGCCTCTTTTGACCCCTCGCACGCTTTGGTGAAGAAACGAGAGCCGAACTCAACACCCAGATGGTGTACCGAATCCGTTGCCATAACGCCCTCCTGAATCGTAGGTCAATAATGAGAAGGATATTGCCCGCAAGTGTAACAAGTGCCCTACCGCAAGTCAACAGGCGCAGGGGCAGGAGGGGCAGGAACCATCTCGGTTCGACTTAACGGTCCAAGAGCCAATCTGTATCATCGCAGTTCTTACCGCACTCATCGGGAATAGAGCCGGGCCGGAAGTACGAGGTTCGGGGTAGAATCACAGGTCCGGAGGGCAAGACGGCGGTTGTCGTCACGCTCAAGGAAACGGACGTGCGCCCGGTTGCCGACGGTGATCTCGTCGCCGTCAGGCGATTGGACCGGTCGGCGTAAGGGAACCGCCCAACCCGCCGATGCAGCGATGCAGCGGACAGCCTTCGGTCGCCGCTGATCGGAATCATTGTTATGCCGGACGAAAGCCGGATCATGAACGACGCCGAGATACGTCGACGGCCTGAGGTCATTCAGAGCATCGTGTCCGACACGGAGGCGAAGTCCTTCAACATGATCTCCGAGGCCAAGGTCGGCGCACTCCTGGCAGTCCTCGCGGCGTCGAAGCCGGCTGGACGGTTCCTGGAACTGGGAACCGGAACGGGTCATGGGACGGCGTGGCTCTTGTCGGGAATGGATGCCGCGTCGACTCTCGATACGGTGGATACCGATGAAGGCGTCGTCGCAGTCGCGCGGCGGCATCTTGGTGGCGACAACCGGGTGAGATTTCACATCATGGACGGAGCGGAGTTTCTCCAGGGCACCAAGCCTGGGCGGTTTGATCTGATCTATGCGGATGCGTGGCCCGGCAAGTTCAGTCACCTCGACGAGGCGCTGGCGCTCCTGCGTCCGGGAGGTATGTACGTCATCGACGACTTGCTGCCACAGGCGAACTGGCCGGAAGGCCACGCGCCCAAGGTGCCCGCGCTCATCAACGCCATTGAGCGCCGCGACGAGTTTGCCACTGTGAAGTTGGGCTGGGCGTCTGGGCTCATGCTTGTTGTCCGACGCGCCGGCTAGCC
>CAYRCA010000757.1:0-2166 GCA_964422565.1 uncultured Acidobacteriota bacterium
GATGGTCCGTCCAATATACTCCCCGTCGAAATGACGGCTCGTGATGACCACGATTCCCCGGCGACGGAAATAGTAGGCGGCCGAAAAGATCTGATTGTGCCAGAAACAAAGGATGACCGGCCGGCCCTCGGCCCGAAACCCCTCCAGAACCTCGAGTCCCTCGGCCCGAAACCGGACGGTCGCGTTAAGGATATTCATCAGAAGCCAGCAGCTCCAACTGATCGGGCCGATCAGGAGTCGCCGGCGGAGACTGAACCGCTCCCCCCGCTCACGCGTCATCGGTTCTCCCGCCGCAGCGGGATCGCAGTTCCCGGTCGAGGCGATGGATTTCATCGATGAACTGCCGTCGGCACTCCGCCGCGAAAGGATTCTCCCGCTCCATGTCCAGGAACAGTTGGCGGGTGTCCCGCTGAACGGTCCTCACCAGCCGGTAGAACGCCTCCGGACCCGGAGTGGAGATGGGCTTGACGCCCCACTCCAGCCTCTGTACGGCTTGGGCGATCAAGTGAAAGATGGCTTGGCTCAAGGCGATCTGCCGGTCATGTTCCTCCGGCGTGGTTTCCACGAGCACCAACTCCAGTGACCGCAGGAACTCGCAGATCCGCCCGTACCGGTCGGGATCGATCCGTACCGGGCAGAGCGCGATCTTCAGTCCCGCGATGCCGTCCTTGCCGCTGTCGGGGCCGAACAGAGGATGGGTTCCCAAAATGCCCGCCGACTCGGGCAGGGCGGCCGTCATCCATTCCACGGGCCGCGTCTTCACACTGCAGGTGTCGATGACGGTCTGCTCGGGCCCCAGGCGGGAGGCGATCGTGCGGCACACTTGGTCAACGCGTGAGATCGGGACGCAGAGTACGATCTCCCGGGCGGCGCAAACCTCCTCCAGCGAGGCCGCCTCCTCCATGCCGGAGGTGCGTTCCGGATCGGCGTCGAAGACCCGCAGCCGGACCCGATCACGAAGATGGCGCACCACCATCCGGCCGAATCTGCCCACCCCGATCACTCCCACGGTCTCGCTTTTCACAGGGGAGGATTATAATGGCTGGCGGACATGCCGCGAAACGCCCTCTTCAGTATCCACACGGAGTTGGAGGAGGAGGCGCTGGACTTCGCCTCCCCCATCTGGGGGGAAGCGCCCTGGGCCGAAATCGATCGCCTCTGGAGCGGCGCGCTTCCTTTCCAGCAGCGCGCGGCCGTTTCGTCCGAGATTGAATCGGAGCCCGGACCGTCAGCGGACAGGGATTCCCGCCACGGCGCGTCGGGAAACCGCACCCGCGTCGCGTCGTGCTGGACCACTCGGGCCCTCTTCCTCCGATTCTCTTGCCGGTTCACCGAGTTGAACGTCGCCGAACGCCTGGGGGTTGGCGGCCCGATTCCTCAGCTGTGGGAACACGACGTGGTGGAGGCCTTTCTGCGGCCCGGGGGGAGCCGGGAGTACTTCGAAATCGAGGTCAGCCCCCTGGGCCAATGGCTGGACCTTCGGGTGATCCAACCGCGGCGGGATGTCGACTGGCGATGGCGGTCCCAGCTTAGCCTTCGGGTCGACCTCGACCGGGAGGCGGGGAGGTGGGAAACGGTGGTACGACTTCCCTACGGACCCCTGAAAAGCAGCGAACAAGCGGCGTCTCCCCGCGTCGGCGAAGTCTGGCGGGCGAACTTCTTCCGCATCGCCGGAGCCGAGCCTTCGCGCCTTCATTTCTGCTGGCGGCCCACCTTCACCCCCACTCCCGACTTCCACGTGCCCGACGCATTCGGCAATCTGATGTTTCTCAGCCGGGAGGTGCTCGCCTGATGTCGATGCGGGGCAACCACCGGGCATCGGAGCCCCTGCGCCGCCTGTCGGTTGGCGAGATTCGCCGGCGCGTCCTGGTCGAGGGGCAACCTGTCGCGGAAACGGCCCTGCGGGTTCTGCGGTCCGACCCCCGGCGCGGCGTTCAGGATATTTGCCGCCGGCTCGAACGACTGGTCGACCGGGAGCGGGCGGAGTGGGGTCGCGTCGGCGCCATGCTGGCTTACGAAAGGCGCCTCTGGAAAGCCGGCGTACTCCGTGTTGCGGGAGTCGACGAGGCGGGCGTCGGCCCTCTGGCCGGGCCTGTGGTCGCAGCGGCGGTGATCGTCCTCCCCGGCCACGACCCGCTGTGGGGAGTCGACGACTCCAAGCGCCTC
>CAYRCA010000758.1:0-2164 GCA_964422565.1 uncultured Acidobacteriota bacterium
CGGTCGCAATAGTTCTTGAACGAGCCCATGTAGCCGATGGGGGCGTCCAGCCATACATAGAAGTACTTGCCGGGGGCGTCCGGGATCTCGAAGCCCCAATAGGGGGCGTCGCGCGAGATATCCCAGTCCTGGAGGCCGGCCTGGAACCACTCCCGGAGCTTGTTGCGGATCTCCGGCTGCAGCCGTTCGCCCGAGGTCCAGTCGCGAAGCATCTCTTCGAAGGCGCCGAGCCGGACGAAGTAGTGCTCCGACTCCCGCCGCGAAGGAGGCTTTCCGGACACCACCGATACCGCGTCCTTCAGGTCCGAGGGGGAATAGGTGGAGCCGCAGGCCTCGCAGGAGTCGCCGTACTGGTCGGCCGCGCCGCATGCGGGACAGGTTCCCCGGATGAACCGGTCCGGCAGGAACATGCCCGCCTCCTCGTCGTAGGCCTGGGTGATGGTCCTGCGGGTGATGAAGCCGCCGTCGCGCAGGCGGGTGTAGAAGAGGACCGCGAGCCGGTGGTTCTCCTCGGAATGGGTCGTGTGGTAGTTGTCGAAGTCGACCAGAAAGTCGGCGAAGTCCTCCACATGCTCCCGGTACATCCGGTTGATGAGGTCCTGGGGTGAAATCCCTTCCTGACGGGCGCGCAGCATCACCGGGGTGCCGTGGGCGTCGTCGGCGCAGACATAGATGCAGGAGTGGCCGCGCATCTTCTGAAACCGCACCCAGATGTCGGTCTGTACGTATTCCACCAGATGTCCGATGTGGATGGATCCGTTGGCGTAGGGCAGGGCACTCGTCACCAGGATTCTTCTCGAGCTCATGTCGGTCTCCACATATTCGGACAGCATAGTCGGCCGGGGCCCGGGAAGCAAAGTCGCGCTTCACCACTGGAACGGGGCTTTGGGTTCCGGGTCCCGGGGTGACAGGAGTGAGTGGCCATGAGCGGGGGCGTACTCGAAGGCCGCAGCAAGCCGGGAGCAGTCCGCAGGTGCCAGAGCGGCAGTTCCGATTGCTGCCCGCCGCTTGTTGACCGGCGTGTGTCCGCTTGTTTCCTGGTGGGAATGAGGGGCTGTCCGTGTCAGTCCTTGTCGGTCCATACCGTCCGAAACGGAGTAAGGAGGTGGGGGCCGTCGCCCAATCGGTCGGCCGCCCGGGTCCTAATTCGTGGCCCCGCGCCTCTCTATCCTCTCTCCCGGAACAGGCGTAGGCCGGGAATATCCCGGAAGTCCTCGACATTGAGGGTCCAAAGAGCGGCATCCCGGACCAGTGCGCAGGCGGCGATGGCCAGGTCGATCTCCCGTCCCCGCGGGCGCCGAACTCCCCCGTACAGCTCGGCCGCCTTGGCCGCCTCTTCCGGCCCGAACGGCACCGCCGACTCGCGGGGGAAGAGCGCCTCCTGCGCCAGGAGCTCCTCGCGGAGCCGAGGACCCCGCAACCATTCGTAGAGAATCAGGCTCGGCACCAGGAGGCGTTCGCCCCTCTCGATCGCTGCGCGTAGAGCACTTCCCGATCGCCTCGGTCCGGTCAGAGCGTCGATAAGAAGTGAGGTGTCCAGAAGAGTCATTGTGTCCCGCCCTGCGACCGGCGGCCCCCGTCCCGTCGGGTCCGCCGGACCTCGGCCAGTTCCTCCTCCACGTGAACCAGCGGGCGCTCCGGGATCCGGGGAACCAGATCGTCGAACACCGTCAGCATACGGAGCCGTTCCCTCTCGCTCAGCCGTCCGGCTCGCAGGCTGTAGTCCTGGATCGCTTCACGAACCACCTGGCTCTTCGCTTTCCCGAGGCGCTCCGCGGTAACCCGCAGACGGGCGATTGTGTCTTCATCGAGGGTGAAGGTGACCTTCTGTACCATATCTATACAATACTACCATATCATTTCGCGTCGTCGGACTTGGACAAGCCCTCGGCGTCCTATTCGAAGCTGCGGATGGACACTAGCTTCGAGTTTGACTCCGGAGGCGGGACAACCTCTGAACGTCGGAACGGGGAGTCACGGACCGGCGACGTCGAGGCGGAAGAGTGTGACGCTAAGGGGGGCGATCTCGAGACGGCCCGGGATCTCCGTCAGCGTCTCGCTCCGGATATCCACCTCGCGCGGTTTTCCGGGCCGGTTTCCGGCCCAGCGGTCGGGTCCGGTCAGGACCCAGCGGCGGCCCTCTCCAGTGAGGCGGGCGCCTCCC
>CAYRCA010000759.1:0-2161 GCA_964422565.1 uncultured Acidobacteriota bacterium
ACTGCGGGGTCGTGCGTGATGCGCGAGAGGGGGTCCGTGGCCATGCCCTGATTCTGGGCGCCATCCTGGTCCCGCTCAACTGGACCTCCGATCTCCACCCTGTTGACCATCACCCCGGATTTGGTATCTACAACACCCAAGAGGTCGTTGAGCGGCGAGGGTATGTACAAAACGCCGCCGTCGCCGAAGGCGGGGACCGTTGTCGGTAGAAAGTCGGAATAGGTCGGCTCGATGCAGTGAATCTCCTGCGAGTCGATCCGAATGAAGCAGATATTCCAGGCCGTCAAGACGACGAAGAACCGACCGTCCGGTGTCAAGACAGAGCTGCTGGCGACCCCGCTATCGAGGATGAACACCCGTTCGATCTCGCCGGTTTCCGCGTCAATGAGCAGGGCGCGGTCGCCGACAAACGCCTCGAGGCCGTCGCCGGCCAGGCGAGCTCGTCCCCTGTCCGCGATCAGCGCCAGCCTCCCATCCTCCGAGAAGACCAGATTGTTGGTCGCCACAAAGTCGTACGGGAAGTCGTCGTCGGGCTGATACGAAAGCCGCTTTCGAACGGTGAAGGTATTCGTATCAATGAAAACGATGGAATCGGGGACCTCCAGAAAGGGCAGGCCACTCGAGCCAACCAGGACGGCGGCGAAGAAGCTTCCGTCCGGCGACATGGTGAGCTGAACCGGAACGGTTGCCGGATCCATTGCGAGGCGACCCGTTTCGGCGGCATGGGCGACATTGAAGCGGATAATCTCGTCGGTCCCCGCAGAAGAGATAAATCCGGTCGAACCGTCCGACGCGAACACGACGTTGTTCATCATCGAGAAGAACGTCTCCGTGAGATTTATGTTGCGCACTTCGAGGGATTCAGTATCGATTAGAGAGATCGTTCCGATTCGTTTGCCTCGGAAATTATTCGGCTGTGGAAGGTTGTCGTGAAGGTGAACGCAGGGGACCGCTATCGTTCTCCCATCCGGAGTGGCGGTCAGTCGAGTCGGGTTCGCCCCCACCTCCAAGATCTTGAGCAGATCTCCGCCCGGCACGGCGAAGACCCCCACCTTGTTGGAGGCGGGAAAGCTCACGAACACCCGGGTGGAGTCGGGGCTGAAGACCAGGTTGGGAGCGAAATTCAGGTCCTGTGTCCCCAACGCCGAGATGGGGACTTCATTCGTGTCGAACACCAGCTCCTCATTGAGGACCTGCGCGTCAATCTTCACCACCGCACGCTGCGCATGCGATTGAGGCCAGCTGGAAACCAGCAAAACGAGCAGCGGAAGGCAGAGACGATACCGGTGGATCAAAAGAGTATCGCCCATTTGATGTCGTCTTCCCGCAGTCTGTCGCCTTGGTGCCTCCGCCGGTCGGGATGTCCCGCTGTTTCTTGCCGCCATAGCCGATCCTCACTCCTTGTTCGGGGCCTTTCGAAGCCCCGGAAATCGGTCTTTGAACGTCCCGCCTCCATTCGGCTTCTTCATTTAGACGGGCGAGCGAACCGAGTTTCTGTAAAGGCTGTGTGAATTCCACTGAAGGCGGCGAAAGCCCAGCGACGCGGTTTGCTGTTTTGGCGAATCAGTCGAGATAGACCGGACGAGTCGCACTCCGACAATCGAAGGTATTTGGAGGCGTGTCTGCCCAAACTTCACGAGCCGGGGATTCGGCGCGTTCTCTATTACTATGCCGGGCACCGACCGAAGCCTCGAGATTCTCGGCGGGATGGAATCGCTGGAGCAGATCGATATCTATGAGTGCGTGAAGATCACGGATGCCGGTCTGGCTTTCCTTGCGTGCTTGCCGAGGCTTCGTGAGGTGCATGTCGACGGTCTGCCCAATGTCACCCTGGAGGGAACGAAGGTGTTCCGGCCGGGCGTCCACGTCTGCTACACGACCTGATGTATCCGGCGGTACGCCGCACGAAGAACCCTAACCGGCCCGGAGGCCTCCGCCACCAAGTCCACGTGGGCGTTTCGGCGTCCGACGCCGAACCTCGTCGACATTCTTGGAACTTCTCCACACTGTCGCGGCAATAGCAACGTGAAAGGACGAGATCGGAGATTTGGATGGGATCCGACGACTGCCTGCCCAAGCCGCTGAGCCTTGGAGATCCTCGCCGTCCGGATGTCCCGATCCGCCCATCGACTATCGTACGCGATGCAAGCCGGAAAGGGGG
>CAYRCA010000760.1:0-2160 GCA_964422565.1 uncultured Acidobacteriota bacterium
ATTCCCGTCCCGCCGGGCTTCACCGTCACCACGGAGGCCTGCCTGACCTATGTCGAGCGGGGCGAGCCGTTCATGGAGAAGGTGCTGGACGAGGAAAGGGAGGCGATGAAGCGGGTCGAGGAACTGACCGGCAAGAAGTTCGGCGACGCCGGGAATCCGCTGCTGGTCTCCTGTCGCTCCGGCGCCAAGTTCTCCATGCCGGGCATGATGGACACCGTTCTCAACATCGGCATGAACGACGAGACGGCCCGCGGCATGAGCGAGCTGACCGGGGACGAGCGGTTCGTCTACGACGCCTATCGCCGTCTGGTTCAGATGTTCGGTTCGGTCGTGCTGGACATCGACGACGAACCCTTCGAGGAGGCCCTGGACGAGCTGAAGCACCGCAAAGGGACCAAGGTTGACACCGACTTGACGGCGGACGACTGGAAGGCGTTGACCGGCCAGTTCAAGGAGATCATCCGCCGGGAGAAGGGCTTCGACTTCCCCCAGGATCCCTATCGGCAACTGAAGCTGGCCACCGAGGCCGTCTTCAAGAGCTGGAATGGGAAGCGGGCCGTCGACTACCGCAACGCCGCCGGCATCTCCCACGATCTGGGAACCGGCGTGAACATCTGTACCATGGTATTCGGCAACATGGGCTGGAATTCGGGCACCGGCGTGGCCTTTACCCGCAATCCCGCCACCGGCGAGAAGAAGATCTACGGCGACTACCTGCTCAACGCCCAGGGTGAGGACGTGGTGGCGGGGATCCGCAACACGAAACCCATCGCCGAGTTGGAGAAGGATCTCCCCGAGGCCTACGCCGAGTTCGTCAAGATCTGCGGGATCCTGGAGAACCACTACCGGGAGATGCAGGACGTCGAGTTCACCATCGAGCAGAACAAGCTCTGGATGCTCCAGACTCGCGACGGCAAGCGCACCGCAGCGGCATCGGTGAAGATCGCCGTCGATATGGCCAACGAGGGATTGATCACCCGGGAGACGGCCGTCAAGAAGATCAAGCCGGCGGAGGTCGACGCCCTGATGCATCCGCGCTTCGACCCGGACGCCAAGAAGAGGGCGGCCGTCGAAGGCAGGCTGCTGGGCCGAGGAGTCAACGCCTCTCCCGGGGCGGCCGTCGGAGTGGCGGTCTTCGACGCCGATCTGGCCGAGGAGTGGGGCAAGTCGGGTAAGAGCGTGATCATGGTGAGGCCCTTCACCAAGCCGGACGACGTGCATGGGATGCTGGCCGCCAAGGGAATTCTCACCAGCGAGGGCGGCGCCACGAGTCATGCGGCCGTGGTGGCCCGGCAATTCGGCGTCCCCTGCGTGTGCGGCGCCGGCGACATCCAGATCAGCCTCAAGACCCGGGAGTTCAAGGCCAACGAACAGGTCGTGAAGGAAGGCGACTCGGTATCCCTCGACGGCACCACCGGCGAGGTCTTTCTGGGGGAGATTCCCACCGAGACCCCCCGGTTCGACGAGCAGGCGGATCTGATCACACTCTTGTCCTGGGCCGACGAGATCCGCCAACTCCAGGTCTGGGCCAACGCCGACTACCCCAAGGACGCCGAACGGGCGCGCTCGTACGGCGCCCAGGGGATCGGCCTGTGCCGAACCGAGCACATGTTCTTCGAGGAGGAGCGTCTTCCCATCGTTCAGAGCATGATCCTGGCCAAGGACGACGAGGTGCGGCAGAAGGCGCTGGATCAACTGCTGCCCCTGCAAAGGGGCGACTTCGAGGGCATCTTCAAGTCCATGGACGGCCTGCCGGTAATCATCCGCCTCATCGACCCTCCTCTGCACGAGTTCCTGCCCAACGAGGAGGAGGTGCTGGAGGAAGTGCTGACCCTTCGGATCAAGGGTGAAACGGTCGGACTCGGGGAGAAGGAGGCGCTGCTGGCCGCCATTCGTGGCCTGCACGAGAGCAATCCGATGATGGGTCTGCGGGGGGTCCGGCTCAGTATCGTGATGCCCGGCCTGGTGAAGATGCAGGTGCGGGCCATCTTCGAGGCGGCCTGCAACATGGCCTCCCAGGGGGTGGTCGTCAAGCCCGAGGTGATGATTCCGCTGGCTGGACACGTCAACGAACTCAAGGTGATTCAGCCCACTCTGGAGGAGGTCGCCAAATCGGTCATGGAGGAGAAGGGGATCACGGTGGAGTACAAGTTCGGGACC
>CAYRCA010000761.1:0-2158 GCA_964422565.1 uncultured Acidobacteriota bacterium
TCAGGGTATCCGATTGCGGAATATGGTGCTCGATCCGGTCGATTCCTTCGAACCCGGTCTGAAAGGGGGTGGGGCCTCCCGCTTCTTCCCCCGCCCTCTGTTTCCCGATTTCCGGCAGATCTCCGCGTGCGTTGACAGATTTCCGCATGATCGGTACAGTTCTCTGTATGAGGACCACTCTGGATTTCGATGACCGGTTGATCCGCGAGGCGAAGAAGCGTGCCGCCGAGCAGGGCGAAACGCTCACCCGCCTCATCGAAAACGCGTTACGAGCTTATCTCCGCCCCGAAGCGGATCCCAATCGGCCTTTCCGGCTTCGCCCGTTGACCAAGAAGGGACGCGCCCTCCCCGGAGTGAACCTGGACGATCGCGACGCCCTATACGAACTGATGGAGGGCCGGTCTTGATCGCGGTCGACACGAACGTGCTGGTCTACGCCCATCGTCCGGAGCTACCCAAGCACCGGGCGGCGCGCCGCAGGCTGGTCGAACTGGCGAGAGGTCCCGCGGCCTGGAGTATTCCCCTGTTCTGCCTCGGAGAGTTTCTCAGACTCAT
Source organism: uncultured Acidobacteriota bacterium (assembly GCA_964422565.1). Taxonomy (GTDB): domain Bacteria; phylum Acidobacteriota; class UBA6911; order RPQK01; family JAPXNP01; genus CAYRCA01. Next base: position 556 of record CAYRCA010000761.1, read on the forward strand.
CAGTCATCCAAGGTTGTTCGATCCCCCGCACAATCCGTCGGAAGCATGCGAGGCGCTGCGGCGCGTGCTTGAGTCCCCGAGTCTGAGCGTTCTCTACCCCGGTGCGGCGTTTCCTCAGCTCCTTAGGGAAGCGGTTCGGGAGGCGGACGCGGTCGGAAACCTGGTGTTCGACGCCCAGATCGCCGCGGTATGCCGGGAGTGGGGCGTCCGCGCCCTGCTGACGGAGGACCGCGATTTCGACCGCTTTGCCGGCTTCGCCACCGAACGACTGGGTTGACCTTCCCGCCGGAGCGGCCCCTTCGGAGCCTGGTCCGTGCCCGCCGGCCCCGAGGGCTGGGACGAGTCGGTGTCCCGGTTCAGAAATACCCCTTGAACGACGCCAAGAGCGTATGGGGCGCGGACCCGTATTCGCTGCCTGGAATCCCTTCCGGCCCTAAACCCCTTCCGAATCCGAACTGGGCGCCGAAGAGCAACTCGGTGTTGTTGCCCGTGGACCACCGGGCGTTGGGCACCCAGAGGCCCGACGAGTCCCCGGTGTTGATCAGCAGGGTGTTGTTCAGGGTCCAGAGGGGATGGAGCTGCCAGGCCAGGCTCGATCCCACATGAACCCGCCCCAGGGCCGCGATCTCGCCCCGGGTGATTCGATCCGAGCCCACCAGCGTCAGGTAATCCGCCGGGTCCGACACGCCGTAGCCGTTCCAGGCCGCCTCGAGGGTGAGCGTCACGTAGGGGTTCAGAAGTCGGTCCACTCCCAGGCTGCCCCTCCAGAAGGACTCGCGGTCGCGGAGCGCGTCCAGGGGATCCCCCGAGTCGGTAAAGGTGATCTCTCCCCGGATGCCGGTTCCCCGAACGTCGGCGCTGAAGAACCCCCCCGCCACCCAGTCCCGGTGAAACGACCCACCCATGAAGCCCACATCCACCCGCCCCAGGTGGATGCGCGTCAGGGCGGCCAGAGCGCCGTCGCGAGCCCGCGACGCGCCGAGGATTCCGCCCGCCACCTCCACCTCGGAGAAGGAGCCCAGGGGAACGGTCACCCGCACCGCGTCCACTCCCGGCTTGTAGTCCCGGTCGATGCGCTGGGGGGCGAAGGGCGCGAAAAGATCCAGGGCGGGCCAGAAGTAGTTCACCCCCCAAGTCATCGGCTGCCGCCCCGCCACCAGGCGGACCCTCCCCAGATCCGCCCGCAGGTTGAGGCGGTCGAGGCCGGCCAGTAGCGCGGCCCGGTCCCCCTCGGCGACCGTTCCCTGCAGTTGTAGAAAGGCCGGGCTCCGGGCGTCCGCCAGCGAGGCGGCCCCCACCAGGGGCGGAGAAAGGAAGGTGAGCGTTCCGTGGCTCTCGATGCGGAGGTGGCCCGCCAGGCCGAGCTCCGAGGTGATGCGGAGGATGGCCAACTCCGCGTCCCGACGCCGACCCTGGGCGTCGTCCAGGCGGAGGAACTGGAATGCCCGCAGCGAGCCTCCCCAGCGAAAGTCCCCTCCCTGAGCCGAGGCCTCCCCGATCGACACCCAAAGGATGAGGAGTGGAACCCACGCCGAGGCCAAGCGGACGGACCCCCACCGTCTCATGAGTCCAACCCGTCGAGAGCGGGAGGGGACGGCTCGGT
>CAYRCA010000762.1:0-2156 GCA_964422565.1 uncultured Acidobacteriota bacterium
CTGGAGCGCGTGGGCGCGGCGGTCGGGCCGGACCTTGGCACGCTGACCGAGGTTCAGCGCCGCTCGCCAGCCACGCAATTCGTCGGCGCAGGGGGCGTGCGCGGCGACGGTAGGACCGGAGGTGCAGGAGTCCCGTCAGGAGCCAAAGCAGCCGAAGGAGGATTCCGGCGGCGAGGAGGGCCGCCACCGCCTCCGCCAAGGGGAAGGCCGCCGCGGCTCCGATCGCGATCGGGCCGCCCGGCGCCGACGGAATCGCCAAAGCGGGCGCGGGTGACGAGGGGACGGGCGTCGCGAAGACCCTCTCCCGCCAGGGCTGGAGGAGAGGAAGGAGGAGCGATATCAGCAGCAAGGCCTGCCAAAAAGTCAGCAGGATCCGGGGGTCCCGGACGCGCAGTAGAAAGGGGAGAAGTCCCGCGGCGACCGCCACGAGGCCGACCTGAAGGCTGTAGGCGAGAAGGTTGTGCAGCGCACCGTCGAGAGTCACGATTTTTCCTCCCGGATCAGACGCCGGATCTCCTCGAGGTCCTCCTCGGAGATCCTGCGGTCGCGAACCAGATGCGCCAGAAGGGGACGGGCCGAGCCCTCGAAGACGCGGTCGACGAAGTCCCGCGCCATCTTTCCGAGGACCTGGCTTCGGGAGCCCACGGGCCGATAGACGTAGGCCCGGCCCCGCTGCCGACGGGTCAGGTGGCCCTTCCTCTCGAGGGTCCCCATCATGGTCATGACGGTGGTGTAGGCGATCTTCCGTTTGGCCAACAGCGCCTCGTAGATGTCCCGGACGGTGGCCTCCTCGAGGTTCCAGACCAGCTTCATGATCTCCAGTTCCTGAGCGGTGAGAACGGGGTGTCTCCGATCCATTACGATTACTCTAGTACTAAAGTAAAGGCAATTGCAAGGGAAAAATCGCGACTCCCAGCGCCGAATCCAGATTGAACACTAGAGAATAGGACGCATGAGAACCCAAGAATCCCACGAAACAGTTCGGGGGGCCGGTCCGACTCGACTCGCGGATTCTTCGCCGCATCGGGGCGGGTGATTTGGCATCCGCTGATACAGAACCAGCTTGAGGTGACCTTTAATGGCGGTCGGATCCATGGCGACTCCGGAGACGCGCCCCCCGAAACATCGGGCCTCCCACCCCGACGCCGGCCGCCGTGAAATTGGGCCGTCGGCACGCTACGGATTCCTCCCGTTCGATTCAAGCGGGAACCCTCACGTACCGCCCGCCGCCGCAACCATTAAATTTTTAATTGACAGACCGCAGACGGGGTGTCAAACTGGGAACTATTAATTCATTAACAGCAGGTGGCGCATGGCGAGAAGACGATCCCCGACCCCGACGGAAGCGGAGCTGAGGCTGATGGAGGTGCTCTGGGAGCGGGGGCCGTCCACGGTCGGCGGGGTCATGGAGGCGCTATCCGGCGGCGCGGCGCCCCTGGCTTACAGTACGGTGCTGACCACGCTGCGCATCCTGGAGCAAAAGGGCTACGTCCGGCACGAGAAACCGGGCCGCGCCTTCCTCTACCATCCCGTTGTGAATCGCTCCGAGACCCGGCGCCGGGCCGTCCGTGACGTGCTCAAACGCTTTTTCCAGGATTCTCCCGGGCTGCTCCTGTTGAACGTGATCGAAAACGAGGAAATCGATTCGGGCGAGTTGGAGCGGGTGAAGCGTCTTCTCGAGGAAAGAGCCGAGCGATTGGAGGAGGAATAGGGCCTCATGATGGAGGTGATGAACGGGGCGGCGGCCCTGCTGGTGGAGGGCCTCCTCAACAGCCTCTGGCGGGGCCTCCTGTTGGCAATGCTGGTGGCGGCTTTTCTTCGCCTCGGCCGGAGGTGGTCGGCCGGCACCCGTTATCTCATTTGGTGGGGTGCGCTGGTGGCTTTCCCGCTGATGCCGATCGCCTACCGGCCGCCCGCTCCGTTGCCGCCTCCGCAGGAGGCGGCCAGCCCGGGAATGGGGGATGGGACGCAAATGAACTCGGCTCCGGCCGTGGGGACCGATCCGGCGGTCGCTGTGAAGGAGGCGGCGGAATGGGAGGTGAGCGAACGGGCCGCCGTCGGGGCAACGCCTTTCGTCGGGGAACCCCGGCTCGACCGGAGACCTCCCGCGGGCGGGCCGAGGCGGGGGAGGGACGAGGGGATGGGCGCCCGGGACC
>CAYRCA010000763.1:0-2145 GCA_964422565.1 uncultured Acidobacteriota bacterium
AGGTCCGCTTTCTGAATCTCCTCGCAAGCCAGATCGCGATCGCCATTGAGAACGCGAAGCTCTATGAGAGCGAGCGGAGAAACCGCGAGATGCTGGCGCTGCTCTACGATATCAGCCTGGATATGGGGGCCACGCTCGAAGTAAACGAGTTGCTGCACAAGATCGCGGCTGCTGTGAAGTCGGCTATCAATTACCACATCTTCTCCATTTTTCTCTTCGATGAACGGATGGGCGTGCTCAGGCCCAAAATCGTCATTCGGTCGAATGAACGCGAGTTCCGCAAGCTGGAGTTGCCGCTGGGCACTGGCCTGGTCGGCACCGCCGCCAAGTTGAACGAGCCGATCCGTGTTTCGGATGTCGGCGAGGATCCGCGTTACATTCCGGTTCATCCGGAAACGAAGGCGGAGATGGTTGTTCCGCTGGTTTCCAAGGGCCGTGTGGTCGGTGTTGTCGACGTCGAAAGCACGGAACCGGACTACTTCACCGAGTATCACGAACGTTTCCTCGTAACGCTGGCGTCCCGGATGGCATCAGCAATCGTCAACGCCGAGCTGTATGCGCGCGTATCGGAAAACGAGCGGCGCATGGACCGGGAGATGCAGATCGCCCGCGAACTTCAGCGCCAGTTGATGCCGGACGACATGCCCTCCGTGGAGCCCCTGAGTATCGCCGCCCTCTTCAAACCTGTGGAACATCTGGGCGGCGACATCTACGACTGGATCGAATTCGACGATGGGCGGCTCGCCATTCTCGTGGGTGATGTGGCGGGTAAAGGAGCGCCGGCCGCTCTCTACGGCGCTCTATCGAGCGGAATCATCCGGACGCGGGCGGGCCGCAAGTACCCGCCCGGCCAGATGCTGGAGCTGGTGAACAAGACTCTCTACGTCCGACCGATCGAAAGCCAGTATATTGCCTTGGTCTATTCGGTCTATGACCCGCTAACCCGCAGGATCACGCTCGCCAATTCCGGATTGCCGTATCCGCTGCTGGTCCACGGCGGCAAACCGCAGTACCTGGAACTGGCCGGAATTCCGCTTGGCCTGTTTCCGGATTCGCAGTACCAGCAGGTCGAACTGCAGCTTGAACCCGGCGACGTGCTGGTGCTTTATTCGGACGGCGTCGTCGAGACCCGCAATGAAGCCGGTGAGGATTTCGGTCTGAAGCAGCTTGCCGAGGTCGTGACAGCCAATCATCAGGAAACGGCGGAACGGATCCTCGAAAATGTGAATGCCGCCTTGGAAGAATTTATTGGCAGATGTGTCCCTCTGGATGACCGCACGATGATCATCGTGAAGATGCGGTACTGAAACACACCCATTTGGAAGTTGATCGGCCCCTAACCTAGACTTAACTACATGTCCAATGTCCGATGTGACACTGGACATGTAGTTTAAGAACACACGCGGAAGTTACGGCAACTCACCCGAAAAGTCCGGTTAACCTACTCTCCGGAACGCCGACCAAGGGCCGTGTCGAAATCCTGCCGGGTCAGCATGCGATCCGGGTTCGGCGGATGGACAGGCACATACCAGTCGAAGTCGAGTTGCAGCCGGTCCAGGTTATCGGCCAGGGCCCGGACGAACGGATTGGCTTCCTGGTCCGGGGCCGGCAGACTGAAATCAGCTTGAAAGAGGATCTTCTCTCTGGGGAGATACGCAACGAGCATCCCGTCGGCGTGATAGTTTCCTTTGATGTGATGCAGTTCGAGCCGGCGTGTCGCGTCTTCCAGGACCTTGAGGTCCCCCTCGACCGTTTCAAACTTCGCCGTCTGGCCCGAACGCGCCAATCGGTCTGGCGCCAGCGTGCGCGGGGCTGCGAAAGCTCTTTCGAAAAGCGGCCTGTTCAGTTCGTGAGTGATTATCGTGATGCCTTCGGCGACGAAAGGAGGGAGTCCGCTCGAATGGTCGAAGTGATGATGCGTGTTGACGACGTACCGGATCGGCTTGTTGGGAAATACCCTCCGCGTCTCCTCGATAATCGCCACACCGCGGGCTTCATTCTGTCCCGCCTCGAGAACGACGACATGATCGCTGAATTCGACGGCCAGGGCGACATACCCTCCCGTGATGCGATACACACCTTCGGCCAGCTTCTCTGACGTGGCCGCAGGTGGTGATGGGGGCGCGCCGCCTCCCGGGCCCGGAC
>CAYRCA010000764.1:0-2142 GCA_964422565.1 uncultured Acidobacteriota bacterium
CTCCTCGCCGCCGAACTCCCAGATCACGGTGCGAAGCTTGAACTGGTGGTGGAACGACAGTCCCTACGGCATGGAGACCCAGCTCAAATACGTGGCCACGGTCGACCTGCTGGCCAATCACGCGGGTATGGTGACCGACTCGCGCAAGCTGATCTCCTTTGGTTCCCGGACGGAAATGTTCCGCCGCATCCTCTGCGAGGTTCTGGGCGAAATGGTCGTGAAGGGGCAGATCCCGGAGTCGGCGGCGGGCGACCTGGCCCGCCGTCTGAGCTTCGACCGTCCCAGGGAGCTTTTCTTCGGTTGAACGGGATCTTGTTTCCATCGGACTCCGTGGATACCCTGCCCGGATGAGAATCGCTCGATGGGTAATGGCGACGGCGGTGACGATGGCGTCCTGTACCTCCGGTGATCCCGGCGCGGACCTGGTTCTGGTGAACGGGAAGATCGTCACCATGGACCCGGATCGGCCGGTCGCCGAAGCGTTGGCGGTGCGGGGCGACCGGATCGCGGCGGTCGGCCCCGGCGCGGAGATCCTGAAGCTGGCGGACGGTGAGACGACGGTCCTGGATCTGGGAGGGCGGCTGGCGACGCCGGGGTTGATCGAGAGCCACGCCCACTTCCACGGGCTCGGGCAGGCGCTGCTCGGCCTGGACCTCACTTCGGCCTCTTCCTGGGAGGAGATCGTCGGGCTGGTGGCGGAGGAGGTCTCGCGGCGTCCCGAGGACGAATGGATTTTCGGCCGGGGATGGCACCAGGAGAAATGGACGGCGCCGCCGGAGCCGAATGTCGAGGGGCTGCCGCTTCACGAGTCCCTGAGCCGTGTCTCGCCGGAGCATCCGGTGTTCCTGGTGCACGCCAGCGGCCACGCCGCCTTCGCCAATCTTCGGGCCATGGAGCTCGCGGGGGTGACCGCCGATACGCCGCCGCCGGAGGGGGGCGAGATCCTTCGGGACGGCGCGGGCCAACCTACGGGAGCGTTCCGGGAAACCGCTCAGGGCTTGATCCGACGCGCTTATGACCGATTTCTCCAGTCGAGGGGGAGAGAGGAAGTCGAGGCCGAACTGCGCCGCGTGATCCAACTCGCCGGCGAGGCGTGTCTGGTCAACGGCGTGACCAGCTTCCAAGACGCCGGCGCGTCCTTCGGGATGGTCGCGGCGTTCCGGAAGGCCGCCGACGAGGGACGCCTTCCGGTGCGCCTCTGGATTATGCTGAACGAACCCAACGAACGGCTCGAGGCCGGTATGGCCGATGCCCGCCTCGTCGGGCACGCGGAACACTTCCTCACCGTTCGCGCCGTCAAGCGCTTGGCGGACGGCGCGTTGGGCTCCCACGGAGCCTGGCTGTTCGAGCCCTACTCCGATCTCCCCTCGAGCCGGGGGCTGCAGACGGAGAGCCTGGAGGACCTGGAGACCGTCGCCGAACTGGCGGTCCGGCACGACTTCCAGCTCTGCGTCCACGCCATCGGCGACCGGGCGAACCACGAAGTGCTTAACCTGTTCGAGCGCGTGTTCCGGCGGTATCCCGAGGGGCGAGACCGGCGGTGGCGAATCGAGCACGCGCAACATCTGGCGCCGGGGGACATACCCCGTTTTGCCGCTTTGGGGATCGTCGCCTCGATGCAGCCCGTTCACGCCCCTTCGGACGGTCCCTGGGCGATCCGCCGGCTGGGCGAGCGGAGGGCGCGGGAGGGCGCCTATGTGTGGCGGAGTCTGCTGGATTCCGGGGCGGTCATCTGCGCCGGCACCGACGCTCCGGTGGAGGAGCTCGATCCCATCGCCTGCTTCCACGCGGCCGTGACCCGGCGCATGGCCGACGGGGAGGCGTTCCTCCCGGAACAGGCTATGACGCGGGAGGAGGCTCTGCGGGCCTACACGCTGGACGCCGCCTTCGCCGCCTTCGAGGAGGACGTAAAGGGTAGCCTGACACCCGGCAAGCTGGCGGACGTCGCCGTCTTCTCGCGGGATCTGCTGACCGTTCCCGACGAGGAGATCCTCGGCACCCGGGTGGTGTATACGATCGTGGGAGGCCGGGTGGTGTACGACGGCCGGCGGTAGCGTGGAGCGAGGAGTCCGACGTCGCGAAAGGGCTTGTGTGGAGTAACCCAGGGTGAGCTCCGGATCCCGGGAACCGCATACCGACGGG
>CAYRCA010000765.1:0-2139 GCA_964422565.1 uncultured Acidobacteriota bacterium
CTGGTTCGAATCCAGCCGGGCGCGCCACTCCAAACCCTCCGCCGACGCGGGTTTCCGACACAACGCCATTCTCCGGAGAAGATCCCGAAACGGGGGGTTGTGCCCGGAGTTGTGCCCGCGAGGATCCAACTCCAGCTCACCGGAGCCAAGATGGAAACCACGAATCCGACCGGTCGATCATCGGGTAATCAATCTCCCGCTACCCGCATGGTCCCTCAGTCTTGCTCTTGCGCGGATGGTGGGCAGCGGCGATGGTCGAAAACGAAGCGGAGTCTGGATTCCAGCGGCTTGCCCGCTTCGTCCTTCAGCAGTTCGATCATACCCCCTCCCTTCTGCTCGGCGTAATTATTCACTCCAAACGTACGTCGCTATCCAGCGCTCGTGGCACAGCCTATGGTCTTCTCTTGGACCACCGTCGAAGCCACCCCTCAAGAGAATCCCGGGGTCCTCCACGTCGAAGAAGAACCCTACGATGAACCTCGTCCACTCCTCGCGGACCGGTAGGTCAGCCACCAGGCGGCAGATGAGCGCGCGGACATCCTCCGGAGCCAGCCATCGGTCGACGCTGACGTCGTACCTCTGCCAAGGCTCGTCTCCGCCGACGAACTCGCGCCAATCGAGGACGACACCGTATCCGACACGCGAATCGCTTGAGGGATCTTGACAGCAAACCGTGCCTTCACCGCTCGATGTGGACGCCATGCGCCAGAAGAGCAAAGATCCCCATGCACATGCAAACACGCGGCACCTCATAGACACTTTGACCGGAAGTAATCGCTGAACCTGCTCGAAAAATCCGTTGGCAGAATGCCCCATTCTTGTCTCTTCAGGTCCTCGTCAAATACTCCGAACTTGTGAAAGGCCCCTCCCCGAGGATCCTCCCGCGCCTGCGGGTCCCGCGCGGGTGAGGTTTGGGCGACATAGGCATTCCAAAGGTAATCCCACAGTGGGTTGCGTACGCCCTCGATCAACCAGTAAGCCCATATCGGAGACATCCCGTCCGGATCGACGCAGTTCACCGGATCGTTGAGCACATAGGCGTAGCGGTTCAGGCGCTGGGGGTTGGACATGTCGCCCCGGACCGGGTCCACCGAGAGCCATCTTCCCCGGGTGTTCGCGTAGTAGCGGGCGCCGGCGTAGTCGTTGCCGGTCTCCTGGTCGCGCAGGTGGCCCGTGTAGCGGTTACCGGTCGCCCGGCAGGCCCAAACCCACTCCTCCCCGAAGGGATAGTGGTCCCAGCGCTCCAGCACCACGCCCGTGTGGTCCGTCACCGCCTTCGCCGTCCCCAGGGTGGTCGTTGTGAAAGAACCGCGTCGAGTTCGCATAGCGGTACTCCACCAGCTTCTCCGACCCCAGGTACACGTACAGTGCCCGCCAGCCCGAGATCGACGAGTGCTCCCCCAGGCTCGTCACGACGTAAGTATAGACGCTCGAGGCATAGGCGTCGGACACCAGTTGGAGCCGGCCGATTCCGTACGCCCCATGGTTCCGGATGTGGGCGACGTTCGGGGTCGAACCTCCGACTGCCGGGGGCGATCCTTGTGTCGAAAGCTCGGCTTCGTCCACCATCTTGCCGAGCGGTCGGTGAGATGAGAGAATTGATATATGTCGGTACCCTCCCTCTCCGAGATTTTGAAGCTTCCCGCGAACCGGCGGGCCGAGCTCGCGATGGCCCTGTGGGAGAGTCTCGGTACAGGCGAACGCGAGGCTGAATTGGAACTCAGTCCTGAAGACGCCGCCGAGATCGACCGTCGGTGGAGCGAACACATCGAGAAGCCGGATTCCGTAATTCCTTGGGACAAAGTCCGGCGTAAGCTGATGGATCGCGAGTGACTCGTCGAGTCGGGTTTCGACCCGAAGCCGAGGCGGAAGCGCTTGAGACACGAGACTGGTACGAGGCTCGGCGGCCCGGGCTCGGGGCGGTGTTCGGCGCGGCCCTCGACAAAGCGCTCGACCGCATTGCCGCCAACCCCCTTATGTTTCAGCGGGTGCGGGGCGAAACGCGACGGGCCGTCCTCGATCGGTTTCCCTACGCGGTCTACTTCCGAGTTCTGGATGACGAGATCGTCGTGCTGGCCGTTCATGGCAGGCGACATCCTCGGCGCTGGCAATCGCGCGTTGAGTCTTAGTGGGGTCGGC
>CAYRCA010000766.1:0-2130 GCA_964422565.1 uncultured Acidobacteriota bacterium
ACCGAGATGAAGTCCACACCCGTGACCGCAATCTCCCGGACCCTTTCCAACGTCTCCCGCGCCTTCTCCTCATCGCCGAGCTGGAGATAGGCGTACATCATGTAGTCCAAGGCGTGGACATAATGGGCGCTGGCGTGGGGATCGTCGTCGACCTGGCGCAGCGCCGCCGCGGCGGAGCGCTCGTTCCAATCGGCGGTCTCGTCCCAGTACCCGAGCCGGACAAAGATATGGCTCGGCATGTGAAGGGCGTGGGGCGTGTCGGGCGCGAGCTGGTCGTAGCCTCGAGCGACTTCCTCGGCTTTGTGAGCCAGTTCGGAGCTGTCGTACGCATGAATGAGGTAATGGAACAGCCCGGGGTGCTCCGGGTGGTCCACGAAGTAGCGCTCGAGGAGCGCGCCCGCGCGTCGCTCGCGGGTGTAGTCCCGCTCCTCGTCGGGAGAGAACTGTGTCATCGCGTAACAGACCTCCGCCAGCGCGTAAAAGCCCGCCGCGTCCACGTCGTCGGGATAGGCCTCGTGAAGCTCCCGTTGGGCCGCTTTCCAAGCCTTCACCCGGGCTTCGTGATCGCTCGAGCGGGTCTCCCTTGGAGGTTCGGGATCGGCGAAGAACGCCGCCACGGCGGCGATATAGCCCTCTTCACGCTCGGTCGGCGCGCCGAGAGCCCGCGCCTCCTCTACGACGGCTCTGCCCCGCTCCAGACCGTCCGCGCTCGTGGGATGCCACAGGGGCTGAAAGCTGGTCATCGCGATGCCCCAGCGCGCCATTGCGCAATCGGGGTCGGCTTCCGCCGCGGCCTCAAAATGGGGACGCGCCTGCTCGTACATCATGTGGTGCAAGTGAGCCAGGCCCGTCTCGAATTCCTCCCGCGCTTGCTCGCCGCAGGAGATCGGGAAATTCACGACGCCGTGCCGGTGTTCGTGCTCGTGCTCGTGCTCAGGGTGGGTACAGCCGGAAAGATTCCACGTCCACACCAGAATCAAGATGACTGCGATCGTTCGCACGATCGGTCGAGGGCCATCGCGGCCGAACCGGGGGAGTGATGCTCCGAGCCTGTCGCGTACGGACTCGGGGAAATGCATGTTGATGGCGTCGCTAAACCTGTGTCTCTCCCGTTGCGTCGTCATCCCTACCTCCTTGGTGATTTCGGTGTGAAGTAGTTTCCCCAATTCTACATGTTGGGGGAGGTCGAGGTGGAAGGGAGCGCGGGATGGATTGGGTCGATCGCGCTTCCGAACCGGGAGGGGATCGGCGGGTTCTCGGGGACCACGACAGGAAGGACACGCCCACCCTTCATGCTTCCATGGAAGAACTCCGCCTGGGGGACCGAGGAGGTCTATAATCGGAGGGCCGACGGGAAGGCGGGAGAGGGGTTTCGTTTGGAACCGATTCGGCCGGGGATAGCGGAGGTCGGTGTCCGAGTGCGTCGCGGCTCTCGGGACTTTCCCCGGAAATTGGATGAAGCGGGTAGGGAACCGGCGGCGGCGAGCGATCTTGCCGAGTAAGCCGCGTCCCGACCGCGTCCTTGTTGATTGCCGGAGGGTCTGAAATCATGGAAACGAGGCCGGAACCCGCGAACCCGGAACGTGAAAGTCGCACCGCCGCGTCCGAGGGAGGATTCGTCACCAGGGGTATGGATTGGCTGCGTGGATTTGTATCTGTCGGTTCCGGGCGTCCGTCGCGGGAGGGGACGTCGACGGAGTTGCCGCCGGCGCAGGCTTTGAGGCGCTATCAGGGGCCTGGGGGCAAGACGCTGTACGACGTTTCTTTCGAGAGCCCGGTCCTGCTGGTGTTTCTCCGCCACGCCGGCTGTACGTTCTGTCGCGAGGCCCTGGGCGATCTGGCGACGGTCGAGCGTCGGATCCGAGCACACCGATTCGATCGTGCGCTGCATGATCAGGTGGCCCGGAGCGATGAGTGTATGGTCGGCGCTGTAGCCGATCTTCAGCAGATTCAGCTGCCGATCGCTGACGAGCCCGAACTGGGCGGCGATCGTCTGGCCGTCCAGGGTCAGCAGATGAATGCGGCACTGGCCGGAGCGAGCAAACTCGCGCGCCAAGGACCGGTAGAAGCGGACCAACTGCCCATCGTGGGCGATGTCGGTTCCCGCCTGAGTTTTCCAGCCACTGCCTT
>CAYRCA010000767.1:0-2127 GCA_964422565.1 uncultured Acidobacteriota bacterium
CTTCCGCCCCGGCCCCGAACAAGCGCGGCCAACGTTCCGCGAGTTGCCCGCGGCTGCCGGACAAGTCCACCTCGATCAGTGCCACAGCAAGGACGACGGCCCCGAACACGATCAGCGTCGGGATAAACCACAGGCTCGATCGCAAATCTTCCCAGTGCTTACGCAGTAGATTCATACGGCATCCATCAACTGGCAACCGGACTCCCGCGGCTCAGCGCAACGTTCGGCGACGGCTTCGTGGCGGGGTCATACACAACTTCACCGGCGGTTCTTACTCCCACTTTGTCGCATGCCAGCTCTTCTTGCCCCGACGAATCAGAACCGTATGGCCGTACAAGACATCATCCATCGTCAGTCTAGCCTTGACATCAACGCGCTGGCCGTTGACGGAGACGGCGCCGCTCGACAAGAGTTCTCGGGCTTCGCGCCGAGACTTGGCCAGGGATGTCTGTGGCAGCAGCTCCACCAGTGACACACCACCGCCCTGAAGCGTGGATCTCCGATGAGTCGAGTGCGGCACTTCTGCGAAGGCCTCAAGCATGGTGGCCTCGTCAAGCTGCCCAACATTGCCGGAAAAGAGCGCTTGGGTGGCAGCTTCAACCCGCTCCAGTTCCTCTGATCCATGCAGCATGACGGTTACCCGTCTCACCAATTCTCGATGAGCAACTCGCTCATGTGGTGCCACCGCGTGCTCCCCCTCCAACCGGGTTATCTCCTCCTTACTCAAGAGTGTGAAGAGCTTTAGATAGCGGATGACGTCCGCGTTAGCCACGTTCATCCGCTCGTGTTGTCCACATTTGCCGCGGTCCCCTCTAGGCCACCTCTAGGCCCGAGCCGGAAAGACCCTCTGCCGGGACGCCCCCGGGCCGCTCTTCCCCCACTATAGCGCGCGCGGCGCAATTTTTTGAAATTTCTCCTCTCCCCCCTGATAAGTTTCCCGGCCGATTCGCTAATTACAGCATGCCGCGACTGCCGGGGCTACCTCGACTCGGCCTCGATCGTCCTCCTGCGCAGAGACCGTAGCTACCGCAGTGGGGATCGTCGAAAGTGAATGTTTCAAGGCGGAGTGGATCGACGCGCTTGCCCCCTTCCACCTCTTTCTGACCCTGAAGCGGGAAGCAGGACGCGTGGACTGCGAGGGGATCGAAGCGCTCTTGGCCGAGCGTGGCCTGGGCTACGCGGTGATCGAGCTGCCCGACGACTGAAAGGACGTGCACGACTTCTTCCGCGATCGGGGTGTCGAGGAGTTCCTCAGTCTGATCTTCGAAGCCGAGCGGTACGAAGCCGACTTCCCGAAGCTTATGGGCTGGATGCTGGCCCGGGCGGCCGATCGCCGCGATTCCTTCTCCTACCCGGAGCTCGGGGAGGAGCTGTATCGCTGGTTCGAGGGCTGCGGCGGGATCTTTATGGTGGACGACGCGAAGCGCTGCTTACTGGCCTTGAACGACCAGGTCTACGAGATCGGCGGCAACCGGCACTTCAACGCCTTGATCTACGAGGCGACACACCTCGAGTCGCTCCAATACCGCGCGAAGATCGTCCTGAGATCCTGCAAAACCTGTGGTTCTTGCGCGGCCCCCGCAAGGAGAACCTTCCTCCAGTCCGTCCGAGGTCGCATGGTGGTCGAGACTGAACCGGAGAGCATGAACCGGCGCGGACGAGGCGGAAGCTGATGGCATATGTCGACCCGGTGGAGAAGGCCTCTTGACCGGGGGGCGTATGCTAGCGGTCGGATGAAGGCCCTAAGGACACACCAGGAAGGAATCGAATTCATGGGTGTTCACACGTGGAAAGGGCGACACGGGGGATCGCGACTCGTCGTTTCGAAGACCTGGCCCGACGGCAAACGCCTCCGTGTGGTTTGTTCCGACTCGCTCGGCGGGAAACAAGCTGCTGGCCAGGGTCGAAGAGTCCATCGTCATGGGGACGTGGCGGGACTTGCGTCAGATCCTCTCCCGGCCCGAGGAGGACCCGACGATTCAGGAGTTCCCGAAGGTCTACCTGGAGCAGTATTGCCGAACCCGCAATCGGCGGGTGGATTTCAAGCAGTACGCCCTGGTGGCGATCCTTCGAAGGCTTGGCCGGGTCAAGGTGCGGGAGGTCTCTCGGCGGCACGGTCTGGATTTC
>CAYRCA010000768.1:0-2123 GCA_964422565.1 uncultured Acidobacteriota bacterium
AGGCGATGGCCAAACGAGGTCACCTGGATGTGCCGGTCATTGGCGTCGGCCGGTCGGAATGGACCGCCGACCAACTTCGGGCGCGGGCCCGCGAGAGCTTGGAAAAGCAGGGGGGAGTGGACCCCGTGGCTTTCGAAAAGCTATCTCGCCTGCTCCGCTATGTGAGCGTCGACTACTCCAAGCCGGCGACGTTTCAGTTGCTGCGGAAGGAGCTCGGCGGAGCTGAACGGCCGGCGCATTACCTGGCCATCCCGCCCCAAATGTTCGAAACGATTGTGGAACACCTGGAGAAGTCCGGCTGCGCCAAGGGTTCGCGGGTGCTCGTCGAAAAGCCCTTCGGACGCGACCTGGCCTCCGCCCGGGAGCTCAATCGGATTCTGCTCGCAACCTTCGATGAATCGGCGATTTTCCGCATCGACCATTTTCTGGGGAAGCGGCCGGTAAGCAACCTGCTCTTCTTCCGCTTCGCGAATGCGTTTCTGGAGCCGATCTGGAACCACCACTACATCGAGAGCGTGCAGATCACTCTGGCGGAGGACTTCGGAGTTCAGGGCCGGGGAGGATTCTACGAAGAAACGGGGGCCATCCGCGATGTGATCCAGAACCACCTGTTCCAGGTGTTGACCAATCTGGCGATGGAACCCACATCCGACACCGGAGGCGAGTCGGTTCGAGATGAAAAGGTCGCGATCCTCGAGGCCATCCCTCCTCTGGGCGTGAAGGATCTCGTGCGCGGGCAGTTCATCGGCTATCGAGACGAAACGGGCGTGGCCGCGGATTCCAAGGTGGAGACGTATGCCGCCATGCGACTGGGGATTGAAAACGACCGCTGGCAAGGCGTCCCATTCTTTCTCCGGGCCGGGAAATGTCTTCCCATCACCTGCACCGAAGTCGTGGTCCGGCTCCGACCTGCTTCCCGGTATCAAGACCTCGATCTCACACCCAACGCATTGCGCCTGCGGATCAGTCCCGAGATCCTCTTCGCGCTTGGCATGAATGTGCTTGGCTCCGACGAGCGGAAGCCGGGTCAGTCGGTGGAAATGGTGGCGTGCCGCCGGCAACACGCCGAAGAGCGTTCCGCCTACGAGCGCGTGCTGGGAGACGCTATGCGGGGAGACCCCAGCCTGTTCGCCCGGCGGGACTATGCGGAAGAGGCTTGGCGCATCGTCGATCCGGCCTTGAAGGCGGACACGCCGGTCCACGAATACGAGCGGAAGACCTGGGGGCCGACCGAAGTCGACAAGCTCGTCTCGCCTGCCGGAGGCTGGCAGCACCCGGTCGCAACTGACAAATCCGAGACGGAGCCGTGTTCATGATGCAAGTCGGAATCGCTGCGGATCACGGTGGATACGGTTTGAAACAAGCACTGCTCGTCCAACTCCGCGCGGCCGGCCATGAGGTCGTGGATTTCATCATGTGGGGAGAGAAAGACGTCCTTCAAAAACCAGCATACGCGAGCAAGCTTCAGGAAACGATTCCGAACGCGAAGCTGATTTGGATCAAAGACGCCGGCCATTGGCTGATGGAAGAGAAGCCCGAAGAGGTCAGCGGCCACTTGATCACCTTCCTCGACAAACCGGAGGACTCTGCGAAATCAACAATAGGCGAGGTTCCGTCGTGAGCCAGCCGCACACAGTGGTTCTGATCGGGGCCGGCCACGTGCATCTGTATGTTGCCGCCCATGCCGAAACGCTGATCGAGCGCGGGGCCCGAGTGGTGCTGGTCGATCCGGATGGGTTCTGGTACTCGGGTTTGGCCACTGGAATGCTGGGGGGCATGTACGAATCCGCCGAAGATCGAGTGGCCCCACAGGCGTTGATGGAAGCGCAAGGTGGCGAGTTCATCCAAGACCGGGTCGAGACCGTGGACGCCGGCGCGAGGCGGGTGCGCTTGGCCGGCGGCGGTGATCTGGCCTATGACTATTTGTCGATCAACGTCGGCAGTCGGGTGAATGTGGACGCTCTGCCTGGCGCGGCGCATGATCCGACCGTCTGGTCGGTCAAACCCATCTGTAATCTGTGGAAGCTGCGCGCGCATTTGGAATCGCGCTTTCGAGCCGGCGAGACGCCGCGTGTGGCGGTGGTCGGCGGCGGGCCTACGGGTTCCGAGGTGGCGGCCAATCT
>CAYRCA010000769.1:0-2122 GCA_964422565.1 uncultured Acidobacteriota bacterium
ACACTCCGATGAGGACCAGGCCCGCGACAACGAAGGGCAAAATGAACAATGTCGTAGCGGTTTCGAAACGTAACGTCCCGCCCCCGTTGAACAGCGCCTTCAGCAGGGCATTTTCGGTCTTCGAGTCCGTGCCCCATCCTTCTTCTCAACCGAGTATCCGTTCATCTGCAAAAGCTTGCTGCCCCAGCAACGGAAGCGGCAGAACGATCAGTCGCACGGCCTTCGATTTCATCTCCGACCTCCCGAAACGGACTATTCCGGCCACTGGCGCCACGTCTCCTCGGGGTTGGTCGCCGAACTCCACGCGGAGACGGCGGTTAGCCGGCCGAGTCATGGCTCAACAAACGGCGAACCTCGGGAACCGTGCGGGCCTCTATTTCGGCGCTGAAAAATTCGGCAACCCGGAATCCGAACAGTCGGGCCACAACCACGTCGGGGAACCGTTGCACGCGGGTGTTCAGCTGCCGCACGGCGCCATTGTAAAAGCGCCGGGCCTGCTGCAGGTGATTCTCCACATCCGTCAGGTCGGCCATGAATCTCCGAAAGTTCTCACTGGCCTTCAGATCCGGATAGGCCTCGGCGATCGCGATCAAGCGGCCCATGCCGGCGGCCAGAGCCCGTTCGGCCATATCCCGCTCCTCAATCTCGCCGGCCGTCCTGGCCCGGCTCCGGAGTGCGGCGACCTCTTCCAGAACCCGCCTCTCGAAGGCGGCATATCCTTTGACGGCGGCTACCAGCCGAGGCACCAGATCGTGACGGCGCTGCAGTTGGACATCGATGTCGGCCAAACCGGTCTTCACAAGATTACGGTCCCCCACCAATCGGTTGAAAATCCCTACGCCCCAGATCCCCGCACCCAGGACGATTGCAGCCGGCAGGACCCAGAAGAGTTCCACGATCGCAGTAGTTTAGCCGATCCGGGGACAGACCCCAAACTCGCTTCCACCAAGACGGGAGAGGGCCGTCGCCAACTTCTCCCGATTTGATATCCCTTCCGGCTGGATACTCTCGTCTTATTACTCTCGCAAGCTGCGGACGCGTAAAGCGCTTTCGGCGATTGCGTCATTCACAAATAGGAGAAAATGAGGCATGTTTTCTCGCAAACCTTGCCGGCATCGCGTCGAGCTTCGCTCCGAACTATGCGCCGGAGGAAATCATGGAGATTGCCGAAAAACTCTATAGGAAGAAGGCGAAGGACCTGTTAGGAAGGTTATCCCACTCAAGGTAGGACAAGCATCCTGCTTGTCTTCCGGACCCGCAACCCGGGACCGCGGCCTTGTCGACGAGACAACCCGGAAGGTGGTAGTTCAGTTGATGCCCCAGCCGGTCAGCGGCGGCGTTGCCGGGATTCGCGGATCGCCGAGAGAATCTCCTCCCGTGTCAGACCGGAGTCGACGCCGGGGACATCGAGCGGCGACGTGCCCCGGGCGACCGGCCGGACCGCAAACTCGCTGCCGTCACGCCGCTTGATCCGGATCTCTCCCCCTCTCCGCGCCTCGTCGAGGAGCGTCGCCAGTCGCTGACGCGCCTCGGAGTAGGTGTAGACTTTCATCCTTAGACCTCCAGGATCCGAAGCCCGAGTTTCCCGGCGATTTCGAGCTGGAGCCTATCGAGGGAGAGCAGCGGGGTCTGGTACCGCAGGGCGCAGTCCAGCATGTAGGCGTCGTAGGCGTATATCCTCCACCGCTTCGCCATCGCCACGCAGGCCTCGACATCGATCTCCGCCAGCCGGACCGGGATCCGACGATACGACCGCAGAGCGCTCCTTGCCTGGTCCAAGTTTATACGAGCTCGTTTGAAGAGCGCCGTCAGGCTGTTTCCCACTTCCCAGGGGAGCGTCGGCGCCGAGAGCAAGGCCGCCCCACGGGTCTTCTCGAGCAGCCCCGGTTTCAAGGGTTCGTTGAGGATCACCGCCATAATGACGGACGTGTCCACCGTGATCTCCATGGAGTGCTCGCAATGACACGTACAATTGTACCATACTGAGCGCCTATTCGCCCCGGGCGACGACCGTTTCGGGGGCCTTGTTCGGCTCCCCGGACGGAACGAAGGCCACCCGATCACTGCACCCGGGAGGAGGCCGGGTCGCGGGCCTGGGCGGGGTCGTCGAAGCCGGGGCGGA
>CAYRCA010000770.1:0-2118 GCA_964422565.1 uncultured Acidobacteriota bacterium
GAAAGTTCCCCAGTGCTTCCCCGTGCAGGCCGATCCCCTCGGCGTAAAGCCCGAGGTGATTGGCATACCCGAGCATCCGCTCGAAGATCGTGCGAGCCTCGTCGATTCGCCCGGCCCGCGTCAAACACTCCACCAACCAGAAGGTGCAAATGCTGAAGGTCCCCTCCTCTCCCCTGAGGCCGTCGGGAGACTCCCCGGGATCGTAGCGGAAGACCAAGCTGTCCATGGTCAGAGACTCCAACACCGCGTCGATGGTGGAGAGCATGCGGGGATCGGTGGGCGAGATGAACTTGACCAGAGGCATGAGCAGATTGGCCGCATCAAGTGCGTCCGTGTCGTAGTGCTGGCGGAAGGCCCCCCGCTTCCTGCTCCAGCCCTTTTCCATGATTTGGTCGAAGATCCGGTCGCGCTCGCGGATCCATTTCATCTGGTCGCCGGGAAGACTGTACTTGTTCGCCATGCGCGCCACCCGGTCCACGGCAACCCAGCACATCAGGCGGGAAAAGACGAAGTTCCGGCGACCGCCGCGGGTCTCCCAGATTCCTTCGTCCGGCTGGTCCCAGTGTTCGCACACCCAGTGGGCGATCCGCCGGCAATGGGTCCAAACCTCGTGGGAGATTGGCGAGCCGTATTTGTTGTACAGGTAGATCGAGTCCATCAGCTCCCCGTAGATGTCGAGCTGGAGTTGCTCGTAGGCCGCGTTGCCCAGGCGCACCGGCTTCGAGCCTCGATACCCCTCCAAGTGATCCAAGGTCGTCTCCTCCAGCTCGTGCCGGCCGTCGATCCCGTACATCAAGTGAAGAGGGTTGGGGGATCCCATGTCGAGCTCGCCGATCCGGTTCGTAAGCCATTCGATGAAATGGGCCGCCTCCTCGGTATAGCCGACGCGCATGAGGGCGTAGAGCGTGAATGCGGCGTCGCGGATCCACGTGTAGCGGTAATCCCAGTTTCGCTCCCCTCCGATGATCGAGGGAAGCCCCATGGTCGGCGCGGCCACAATGGCGCCTGTGGGCCGGTAGGTGAGCAGCTTGAGAGTGAGGACCGATCGCCGGATCGCATGGTCCCACCGCTCCGTGTAGGAACAGCGGGACATCCATTTTCTCCAGTAGGCGAGCGTGCGTTCGAACAGGTAGTCGCTTTGGGGAATCGGCGTGTCGGGAAGTTCTTTCCCTTTGTCCAAGTAGGCGAAGATCAACGACCGACACTCGCCTTCCACAAGCTCCACCTGGGCTCTGACGCCGCCGTCCCGCCGGAGAAGGTCGGACCCTGAAAAAAGAGCGAACCGCTCCCCGTCGTCGCGTTCGAAGAGGATCCCACCCTCGAACGGGTGGCACCGATGGCCGGCCCGGGCGTAGTCCAGCGCCGGCCGGCAGTCCACCTGGAACGTCACTTTTCCGCGGACACAGCGGATTCTCCGAATGATCTGACTGTTCCGGCGTTCCTCGTCCACGATGGGCATGAGGTCCTCCATCTGCCCGAGGCCGCTCTCGCAATAGAATCGGGTGATCAGAACGGCGCTGTCGAACAGGTACTGCTGTCTAACCTTGAGGCTCCTTTCGGCCCGAATCGAGAAGTGACCCCCCCGGTCGGCATCGAGAATGGAGCCGAAGACGCTGGGGGAGTCGAACCTGGGAAGGCAACACCAGTCGATCGTTCCGTTGAGTCCGACAAGGGCCACGGTATGGAGGTTGCCGATGACGCCGTGATCCTCGATGGGCAGATAGCTCATGATGCCCTCCCTTCACTCGACTCGATCCCTAATGTTCACCCCGACAGCCCGTGAGCGGCTGATCCGTCTCTCGAAGCGCAGCGCAGTACCTGCGGTGCGGTGCCCGGAGTCTCGCCCGGCCGGTTTCGCGGGAGGGACAAACTACGGCCCGGCGAAGCGATGTCCCACGGACAGCGTCACTGGCCACCGAGACCCAGTTGGTCTCTCCGACAAGAACACGAAGCCGCGCCGATCGAGACGCACTCATGAGTCTACCGCCGCGACTCGGGCCTGAAAAGGGAGGGGACTCTTCGGATCTGAAGGCGTGCCCCTGTTTCACCGTCGGTAGCGGATCTCTTTCGGCGTCATCGGCGGAGGTGTCGAGTGAGCAGAGGTGAAGCCGAAGCCCT
>CAYRCA010000771.1:0-2116 GCA_964422565.1 uncultured Acidobacteriota bacterium
GCCTGTTGCCCGCCGCCGCCCGCCGGCTTCTGCTATAATGCGGTCCCTCGACCTCCCTGCTGGGGGATGGTGTAACGGCAACACACGTGGCTCTGGACCACGGTATCGGGGTTCGACTCCCTGTCCCCCAGCCACTTTCCGCACTTCTTATTATTCGATCATTCGACCGCCCCCCATTGAGTGTCCCCGAGGAGCTTAGTAGAATGCTTGGGCGACCGACTTTCTCGGTTTCCCGGTGTATGGATGGAAATTGGAGTATCCGGTGCCTCGGGTTTGATTGGACGGGCGCTTTGCGAGCGGTTGCGAGCCGAGGGACACTCGGTGACGGTGTACGGCCGAAGCCGCGTGGGCGACCTTCCCTGGGTTGAGTGGGATCTCTTCTCCGAACTCCCTGATGGGGAGTCCCTGGCGAAACTGAATGCCTTCGTGCACCTGGCCGGGGAGTCTATCGCCGAAGGCCGGTGGTCCGAGAGTAGAAAGCGCCTGATCCGGGACAGTCGGGTGGTTGGTACGCGGCACCTCGTGAAGGCGCTGGAGGCCGCTCCCGCGGCTCCTGGAATTCTGGTCAGCGCCTCGGCGGTCGGGTTCTACGGCAATCGGGGGAAGGAGACGCTCGCCGAGGAGAGTCCGCCCGGGAACGGCTTTCTGGCCGACGTGTGCCGCTCGTGGGAGGCTGAAGCGCTGCAGGCTCGGCGCAGGGGCATGAGGGTGGTGCTGACCCGTACCGGCATGGTCCTGTCGGGCGAGGGTGGGGCGCTCCAGAAAATGCTCACCCCTTTTCGACTGGGAGTGGGAGGCCGTCTGGGCAGCGGCGAGCAGTACATGTCCTGGATTCACATCGAGGATCAGGTCGGACTCCTTCTCCATGCCATGGCCGATGAACGGATCGAGGGGCCCCTGAACTGCGTCTCACCCAACCCTGTAACCAACACCGAATTCACAAAGGTATTGGCGGGGGTCCTGAAGCGACCCGCCCTGTTTCCGGTACCCGCCACGGCGCTCCGCCTTGCGGTGGGGGAAATGGCCCAACCCCTATTGCTGGAGGGGCAGCGGGCCCTTCCCCGCAAGGCGCTGGACACCGGATTTTCGTTTCGGTTTGCCGCGCTCCGAGACGCCCTGAGCCACCTCCTGCCCCGGTGAGGCCCTCAGAGAAATGCGTTTGGATACCGACTGATCTCACCGCGAAGGCCGCAAAGGGTCGCAGAGCGGCCATCCTCCCCCCTCTGCGTTCTTCGCGTTCCTTGCGGGAAGAACCCCGGATTACCGGGCTCCGGCGCCCAGATACCGCTCCAGCCAACCGTGGAACTCGCCAAACCAGAAGATGGAGTTTCGCGGCTTCAGGACCCAGTGGTTCTCGTCCGGGAAGTAGACCAGGCGGGCCTCCAGATCCTTACCCTTGTAGACCCCATATATTTCCAGACCCTGCGTCACCGGCACCCGGTAGTCCCGCTCGCCGTGAATGACCAGCATGGGGGTCCGGAACCTCTCGGCGTGAACC
Source organism: uncultured Acidobacteriota bacterium (assembly GCA_964422565.1). Lineage (GTDB taxonomy): Bacteria > Acidobacteriota > UBA6911 > RPQK01 > JAPXNP01 > CAYRCA01. Next base: position 1,499 of record CAYRCA010000771.1, read on the forward strand.
GCCGGATTCCATCGCTGCATACTCTCGAGCCCCTTCCAGGGGGCGCCGCTATAGGCCGCCTCCCGGTGGTAGGTCACGTCCGAGGCAAACTGCCCCATGATGTTGTACACGCCGGCGTGGTTGATCAACGCGGCGTACCGGTCGGTCTGACCGGCGATCCAGGAGACGAGGTAGCCGCCGTAACTCCCCCCGGCGGCGGCGGTCCGTTCCGGATCCAGGTAGTCCCTTTGCAGGAGGAAGTCCGTGGCCTTCATTACATCCCGGAAGGGAAGGTCCGAGTGGGCTCCGTGGATCGACTCGGCGAAGGCCTGGCCGAAGCTGGTCGAGCCGTGGAAGTTGGGCAGGGCCACGACATAGCCCGGAGCGGCGAAGAGTTGGGCGTTCCAGCGGAAATGGAAACCGTCGCCGAAGATCCCGTGAGGGCCTCCGTGGATCAGCATCAGCAGCGGCCATTTTCCGGCGGGGTCGAATCCCGGCGGCTTGACGACGTACATTTGAACCTCGACGCCGTTGGCCCCGGGGTAAGTCAGATCCTCCACCTCGGCGAAGACGATTTCATCGAGGAGCCCGTCGTTGATCCGGGTCAGCCGGTCGAAGCCGGACCCGTCCCCTCCCGTA
>CAYRCA010000772.1:0-2108 GCA_964422565.1 uncultured Acidobacteriota bacterium
CTACAAGATCGCCGCCCACGCGGCCGATCTGGCCAAGGGGCATCCCGGCGCCCAGGCGCGGGACAACGCCCTGTCCAAGGCCCGCTTCGAGTTCCGCTGGGAAGATCAGTTCAACCTCTCGCTGGACCCCGAAACGGCCCGCGACTACCACGACGAAACGCTGCCCGCGGCGGGCGCCAAGGCGGCGCACTTCTGCTCCATGTGTGGACCCCGCTTCTGCTCCATGCATATCACACAGGAGGTCCGCGACTTCGCCGCTCGTCAAGGGCTGAGCGAGGCGTCGGCGGTGGAGGAGGGTCTCCGGGAGAAGGCCCGCGAGTTCCGCGACGGGGGCGCCGAGCTCTATGTGAAGGGTTCTTAGAGTTGCCGCGGGAGAAGCCGTTTGAGCCGGCGATGCGAATGGTGTGAGGGGCATCCCCTCTATGTGGAGTACCACGACCGGGAATGGGGCGTGCCCGAATATGACGACGGCAGGCTGTTCGCCAAGCTGTTGCTGGACGGATGTCAGGCGGGCCTCAGTTGGCTGACCATCCTGAAAAAGCGGGAGGGCTATTATCAGGCCCTCGATGGGCTGGATCCGTCGAAAATGGCTCGATACGACGAAGTTAGGATCCGCGGGTTGCTGACGGATTCGAGAATCGTCCGCAACCGCCTGAAGGTGGAGGCGGCGGTTCGGAACTCCAGGGCTTATCTCGATCTCCGGGACAAGGGGGTCGGTTTCGGCGCCTTTCTCTGGGGGTTTGTCGACGGGAGGACGATCCTAAACTCCTGGCGAAGTCTCCGGGAGGTGCCGGCCGAGACGGACGAATCGGCGGCCATGAGCCGCGCTCTCCGCCAGGCGGGCTTTCGATTCGTGGGACCCACCATCTGCTACGCCTTCATGCAGGCCGTGGGTATGGTCAACGACCACCTGGCGCACTGTTTCCGCCACTCCGAGCTGGCCGGGCCGATCCAGGAAGGAGCGGGAAGAGTTCGATCCACGAAGGGGCGGGAAGGCTTTCCTTGAATCGATCGAGGAAGCGGACGACCTCTCCGAGGAGGGGGCGGCGTTGGACGTCGTTCGCCCGGCCGGGTAGAGTATAGAGACATGACCCAGGTGCGAGTCGCTTTGATCCTTGTGTCGCTGCTGCTTTCCTGCGGGGCGACGTCCAACCTCGAATTGCGGACGACCGACGACTATGGGAAGCGGCGGGAGTCGATGGTCGCCACCCAGCTTCAGTCGCGGGACATCCGAAACTCCCAGGTCCTGGAGGCGATGCGGGAGGTCCCCCGCCACTTGTTCGTGCCGGAGGCGGTCCGGCACATGGCGTACAACGACTCGCCCTTGCCGATCGGCCTGAATCAGACCATTTCCCAGCCCTATATCGTGGCCCTGATGACCCAACTGGCGGAACCCCGCCCGGAGGACCGAGCCTTTGAGGTGGGGACGGGGTCGGGTTATCAGGCCGCGGTTCTGTCCCGACTGGTCAGCGAGGTTTATACGATTGAGATCATTCCGGAGCTGGCCAATCAAGCCCGGTCGGTCCTGGAGGGGCTTGCCTACGACAACGTTCACGTGCGGGCGGGCGACGGTTACGCCGGCTGGCCCGAGAAGGCGCCCTTCGACATCATCCTGGTCACGGCCGCGGCGCCGCGCGTTCCCGAGCCTTTGGCGGAGCAGTTGCGGGAGGGGGGACGTCTGGTGATACCGGTGGGCGCCCCGGGGGCGATCCAGGAGTTGATCGTGATGCGCAAGGACGGGGGTCGGCTGCGGCAGCGCCGGGTCATTCCGGTGCGCTTCGTCCCCATGACGGGACAGGTCCAGGAACCGCCGGGCTAGTGGCTAGTGGCTAGTGGTTAGTGTCCCCCTCGGGGATGGTGGAAGCCCCTCGCCTTCACTTCGCTTCGAGCCCTCCCAAATCGAAACGGATCCGTTCTTCTTTTCCTGGTTCATCTATCCTTCCACTCTCTCGCCCTTCTACATTAATTTCCAAGCAAGAAAGTGTCTCATCATTGTAGGCACGGAGGGGAGGTGGAAAGTCATGAACCAAGGGATGGTGAAAACCCAGCCCAAGGGTGTGATCGGGCGCGACGCGGGGCAGAACTCCGTTTCGGCTACGCCTTCACTC
>CAYRCA010000773.1:0-2103 GCA_964422565.1 uncultured Acidobacteriota bacterium
TTGCTGGGAACTGCCGTTTTTAGGATCAAGCATTCTGCATAGTATCTTCGGGGAATCTGTCCGGTAGCCGCTTCCAGCCTGGAGTTCAGGCGGCCCGGGCAAGTCACCCAGGGAAGGAAACCCAGGCACCGGATCAGCCACAATGGGGCTGATCCGCTCGGCCTTCAAGGGTGGGTCGCACAAGGGGCGGCCCACCCCTGGGCTCTGAGACGCATCCCTTCGGCCAATTTGACCGGTAACGGACTTATGGGAAAAGGGCAGGCCGTGACCGTCCATCACGCACTGCCGGGGATAAACCGGCGTGGAGGGGTCCCCAGACGTTCGATCTGAGCACTTGTAAATATTTCCGACAAAGGAGGGGCGAATGGGAAAGCAGGCAAAAGAAAAGGGCCGCCTTTACGGGCGGCCCTTTTCTTTTCGCATAGCGTGTAGGTCGTCTCCTTCTGTCTATAGCCGGCGGCGCAGAATACCCAGACCGAGCAGCCCGGAGCCGAGCAGCAGAAGGGTCGTGGGCTCGGGGACGCCATTAACGGGCTTACCGAAGAAACTCACGTGAGATACGTCTCTGTCAATGAAGTTACCCTCGTCATCCAAGAAGCCGACCGTGCCGCCGCCGATCACCAGCTGATCCGCCGTCACGCTCCAAAGAGAATAGAGGTGATCCTGATCGATGGTTCCATCCTTAACCAATATCCAGAACACTCCAAACCCGGTGCCGGTCAGATCCCAGGAAACGTCAGCCGTGTTGCCATCGAAGTCCACATTAAAAAAAGCTGCCAGCGGACCTTCCTCTTCGCCCTCCGCGCCGAGTTTGGCAAGAAACTCCAGGTCGTCATCCCCTACCTCTCCCTGAACGAACGCCAACTCGTCAGCCGGATTCCCAATTGGGCCGTCGGTGTTCAAGAAGGTATCGACATGTACCACATCGGCCATCAGTGGGGTTGCCGCCAGCATTAGGAAGGCACCCACTACCAAAAACGCTCTTACTGTTCGCATCGCTTATCTCCTCTCATAGAAGCTGATTCCGGCCCGCAAGCCTTTGCCCCGCTTCACCTGGGCTCCTTTTACCATTCCGGCAGTATGTTCAAGCAAGAGGCGTGCCAAGGCGCCAAGATTCCGCAAAACCCAACGTCTGCGGGGTCTTGGGGTTGCCCGAATCCGTCGTCCTCGCCACTGAACTGTAAGCTGATCCGACAGGTGGATCTCGTATACGGGGTCGCGCGGATCGGGCCGCGCCGACGGATCCCTCCCGCCAAGAAACTCAACAGCCGAGACCCCGAAGCCCGAAACCCGAAACGCGAAACCCGAAACCGCCCCGAGTTTCATCCCTTTCGGTTGCCTCCCGCTCTACGGCCCCGTGCGGGGCCTGGTGCTCGTCGAATCCGCTATCGTCGCGGACAGACAGGCGAGCTCGGGTGGGGACGGCCCTCGGAAGCGGCGGACGAAGGTAAGGCAATTCCCGCGGATCGGGCCGCACCCCGTACCGCCGGCACCGGGGGATGGGGATGCCGGCGGGGATGCCGGCGCTACTTTTTGACGACCTCTGGAAAACGGGGTGAAAGGAGGACGCTGGTACCAATGCGCGCTTCCTCCCCCAATCTCCACGGCCCAATGGGTTCCCGCCGCCCTCTGGCGGTGGTTTCCGGGGCGGGTGTAAAGACGACCGACACGCGGGGTGGGGAGGACAAGAAAGGGGCCGCTGTCACCAGCGGCCCCTTTGAGTTCTTGCCTCGATTCGATGTCGGATCGAGGCTTCGGATACCGAGGCGTCCTGCCGACGACGGCGCAGAATCCCGATACCGATCAACCCGGCACCGAGTAGAAGCAGCGTCGCGGGTTCGGGGACGGCAATCTCTCCGCGATAGAGCGAAACGTGCGACAGCCCACGGGTCTCGCCCTGAGGATTCGTGCTGAACCCGTCGCCAGCGAGGATCTCGTAGTTGAGAACGATGTCGGCCGGACCGAGGGCGGCCAGAATCTCCTGCACCTTGACATCGCTCAGTTTGTAGAGCGCCCACTGGTTGGACGCCTCGCACGCGCGCTACACTGTCGATGACGCTGCGCGAGGCCCGCGAAGCCGTGGAGCGCGAACTGGTGGAGACG
>CAYRCA010000774.1:0-2101 GCA_964422565.1 uncultured Acidobacteriota bacterium
TGGGCGCGTTGTTGGCCGACGACGTCGCGGCGGCGGCCGGGGCGACGGATCCGGGCCGCGCCGCGCTGGAAGTCCTGGGCGTCGATCGGATCCGGCACCTGATGATCGAGCGCAAGCAGAACCTGGGCGTTCCCGAGAGCCGCGCCGTCCTGACGTACGAAGGAGAGCCGCGGGGGCTGGTTTCCTGGGTGGCGTCGCCCGGCCCCATGGGGGCGTTGGATTTCGTCTCCCAGGACGCCCACCTGGCGGCGGCCTTCGTGGTCGGCGACCCCGTCCAGTTGGTCGACGACATACTCGAGTTCCTGCGTAACGGTCAACCCGACGCCTGGCGGGAGGTCCTCCGCTTCGAGGCCGAGCACGGGCTCAGCCTCCACCAGGATATCGCTCAACCTCTGGGAGGCGAGGTCGTCTTCGCCCTCGACGGCCCCATCCTGCCGACGCCGTCCTGGAAGCTGATTCTGGAGGTTTACCGGCCCGACATGCTGCAGAACACGATCCAGTGGGCGGTGGGGGAGGTGAACCGTCTCGCGGCGGAGCGGGGCGAGCCCGGCCTGAGCCTGCTGCCGGCCCAGTCGGGCGGCATGACGCTTTACCAGGTTCGAGCGGAAAAGACCGGGACCTCCATCTTCTATCAGTATGTGAACGGGTACCTGATTGTGGCCCCCGATCCCGCCCTGATCCTCCAGGCGAACCAGTACCGGGTGGCGGGTTACACCCTGCCCAATTCGACCCGGTTCCGGGCGCTGCTTCCCCAGGGCGGGAGCGTGGGCATGTCGGGCCTGTTCTACCACAACCTGGCGCCCCTGCTGGATCCCGTTCTGTCGAGTCAGTTGGCGGCTTCCCTGGCCGAGGCGGCCGGCGACGATCGGGGGCGGCTGGAGTCCTTTCTAAAAGACACCCCGCCGGTCCTGGTCTCCCTCTACAGCGAGCCGGGCCGGATTACGGTGGCGGGGGCCGCCGACCTGGAGTCGATCTGGGCCAACGTGGGCGCCCTGTCGGCCCTGGGCGGGCCGGATGGAATCTCGCGGCTTCTTCGGGAAGCTCCGATGCAGTAGAGTAGTCATCGAACGGCCGGGCGGCGACTCGTCCGCCCGGACCGCGGGAACCGCTGTGGACCCTGTCATCGAACTCCAAGACCTGACGGTGCGTTTTGGAAGACTGGAGGCTCTGAAGGGGGTCTCCGGTCGGCTGTCCGGTCAGACGATCGGGCTGCTCGGTCCCAACGGCGCGGGAAAAACCACCATGATCCACACGCTGCTGGGCTTCCACAGACCGACCTCCGGCTCGGCCCGCATCTTCGGCCGGGACATCGCCCGGGAGGCTCGCGCCATCCGGTCCATGGTGGGCTACATGCCCGAGAACGAAGCCTTCATCCCCGGCATGACGGCCGTTCGTCTGGTGGCGATGATGGCGGAGTTGACCGGGATCCCCTCCGGGGCCGCCCTCGAGCGGGCGCACGAGGCCCTCTTCTTCGTGGGGCTGGGCGAGGCCCGCTACCGGACCGTCGAAACCTTCTCGCAGGGCATGAAGCAGTTGGTCAAGCTGGCCCAGGCGGTGGTGCACGGACCCCGGCTCCTCCTTCTCGACGAACCCACGAACGGCCTGGACCCCCCGGCGAGGCTACGCATGATCCGTCTGATCCGGGAGATCGTGAGGGATCCGGAGGTCCACCTGATTCTCTCCTCCCACCTGCTGCGCGACGTGGAGGAGTGCTGCGAGGAGGTGCTCATTCTCAAGGACGGTCGGATCGCGGTGTACTGCAACCTCGAGCACGAAAGGAGAGCGAACCGCAAGTTCGTGGAGATCGAGACGAGGGGGAGGACGGAGGACTTCATTCGTCGACTGGAGGAGTCCGGATGCGAATGGGCTCAGTCGGGCCGATCCCGTTTTAAGATGGTCCTGCCGGAGGGCCTCGACACGACCCATCTCTACCGCGCGGCGGCCGAGACCGACGTACAGCTTCGCAAGCTTAGCTTTAAGAGGGATTCGCTCCAGGACATCTTCCTGAAGGCCATGGGTTCGGACAATGGCGGTCTATAAACATCGCTACACCCGCTACCAGGGGGACCTCACGGCCGGCTGGCAACGCCTCCTGGTCCTG
>CAYRCA010000775.1:0-2096 GCA_964422565.1 uncultured Acidobacteriota bacterium
GGCATCGGTGCGCCCGGCACCCTGCAGTTCCGCTTCGGAACCCAAAACCTCTTCCGCCGCGCGGCGCAGAGTTTCCTGGACCGAGCGGGCGTTCTTCTGAGCCTGCCATCCCCGGTATCGAGAGCCGTCGTACTCTATGGTGAGCTTCCAGGTCGTCACACGGCGAGCCTAACACACAACCCGCCCGGAGCGGCGACGTCCGCGCCCGAAACGCGAAACGACGAGACCTGGCTCCCTCGGCCGGAATTCGTCTCACGGCTCCAATAGAAAACAGGACCAGTCATTCTTTGTCCACTCCCGTCTAACCCGCAGCGGGGACCGGTCTTCAAACAGGTTTCGGACCGGGTCCCTCTGATCGGAGGTGAAGCCGGAGACGACCAGAAAACGCCGACAGAGTCGGATGAGCTCGTCCGCCAGACTCTGAAGAAGGGCGCCGGTCAGGTTGGCGGCCACAAGATCGAAGGGCCGGGCCAGGGACCGGGTGGTGCCGGCGAACAAGAGCGGCGGGGGAAGTTGGTTGCGGTGGAAATTCACGGCGGCCGCTTCGACGGCCAGAGGATCGATATCCAGTGCGGCGACGCGCAGTCCAGGCCTCAATCGGGTGCCGGCGAGAGCGAGAATTCCGCTGCCTGTCCCGACATCCAGCATGGAGGCCGCGCGGGAGGCGGCGGCCTCAACGGCCAGCATGGCCAGCTGGGTCGATTCATGGGTCCCCGTTCCGAAGCCGTGTCCCGGCTCCAGCAGGATGTTGACGGGATGCCGGTGGGACGGAGGGCTCCAGGACGGATGAATGAAAAAGGTTGGGCTGACCTCGAACGCGGTGAACGACCGCGAATACTCGTCAAGCCACGCCCGGCTGTCGAACGCCATCGTTCGAAGGCGGAAGGCGACACCCCGGTCACTACGCCCGATCCAAGCCTCGATCTGCTCCTTCAGCCCGCTTGCGGAGCTTGCGGGGGCGAAATAGGCAAGGAGCCGGGTCCGGGACGGATCCTCGATCTCCTCGCAACCCAGGCTGTCGAGTTCCCATAGCAGCTCCAGCAGGAGCTCCCGACACTCCGGCCGACCTTCGATCTCAAGGGTGTGGTAGCGCTCCGTGCGCCGCTGTACGCGTCTATCCAAAAGGGCTTTCTATCCGAAGATGTCCCTCACCCGATCGAAAAAGCCTTCGCTCTCCCCGACCTGATTCGGCGCCGGAAGCTCGGCCGCGAGCTGCTCCAGGAGCTCCCGTTGGCGCTTGCTCAGGTGGGTGGGTGTGGCGACGACCACACTTACCAGCTGGTCGCCCCGTCCCATCCCGCCTACGTTCACGACGCCCTTCCCCCGTAGACGGAAGACCGCCCCGGTTTGCGTCCCCTCCGGGATCCGCAGGCGCTGCTCTCCCTCCAGTGTGGGCACCATTAGGTCGGCGCCCAGAGCGGCCTGGGTGATGGAGACTGGAACCTCGCAGAAGATGTCGTCGCCCTGACGCTTGAACGTCGGGTGATCGTGAACCGAAATGACGACATACAGATCGCCCGACGGACCGCCGTTGAATCCGGCCTCGCCTTCCCCCGCGATCCGCAGGCGCGAGCCCGGCTCCACGCCGGGTGGGATACGGATCTCCAGCACCTTCTCCTTCTGAATCCGCCCGTGTCCCCGGCAGTCGGCGCAAGGGTTCTTGATGATTCGACCCGTGCCCTGGCAGTGGCCGCAGGTTCGGCTGATGGTGAAGAAGCCCTGTTGAAAACGGACCTGTCCGTGCCCTCCACAAGTGGAGCAGACGGCAGGACCGTCCTTGGGATCCGCGCCCGTACCCTGGCAGGTCTTACAGGGTTGGGTTCGAGGAACCTTGATCTTGACCTTGGTGCCGAAGACGGCGTCCTCAAAGTCCACCGTCAGGTCATAGCGTAGATCAGCGCCGCGATGGGCCCGGTTTCGCCGCCGGGAGGACCCGAACATGTCGCCGAATCCAAAAAAGTCGCCCAGAATGTCGCTGAAGTCGGAAAAGATGTCCGGATCGAAGCCGCCGAACCCACCCCCGCTGACCCCGGCATGGCCGAAACGGTCGTACTGCTCCCGTTTGGCGGGATCGCTCAGGACGCTGTAGGCTTCTG
>CAYRCA010000776.1:0-2085 GCA_964422565.1 uncultured Acidobacteriota bacterium
AGAGTCGAGGAGGTGACCGGTTGCCGGATCGTGGAGAAGAGGGAGCGGGGGACACTCAGCCCGCGCCGCTGAATATCGTTCTGGTGGAACCCCGGATCCCGCCCAACACCGGGAATGTGGCGCGGCTCTGCGCGGCGCTGGAGCTCCCGCTGCACCTGGTGGGGCCGTTGGGCTTCCGAATCACGGACCGCGATCTGAAACGGGCGGGCCTCGACTACTGGGAGTGGGTCACTGTACGGGCCCACGCCGACGTCGGGAATTTCTTCGCCGCCCTGCCCGAGTCAAGCCTGCATTTCTTCTCCACCCGCGGCGAGCGACTCCATACGGACGAAGGTTATCGCCGGGGGGACTTCCTCGTCTTCGGAAACGAAACCGAGGGCCTTCCCGACTGGGTCTTTCGAGAACATCCGGGCCGTCTGCGGAGGATCCCGATCCTCAATCCCCGGGTGCGAAGTCTGAATCTGGCCGGGGCTGTGTCGGTCGCAACCTACGAGGCGCTACGCCAGATGGGCGCCCTCCCGCAGGGATCCAGCCTCTCGGGCATGCCCTATAATGACTCCTGCACACCATGAGGGGGTTGATCTGTTCGCTCACGTTGATGCTGGTCGGCCCGACTTTGACGGGGCCGGTCCTGGGGACCGATCTGCCCGATTTCGATGAGTTGGCGGCGGAGGGCATCCAGATTCTCGCCGACTACATCCGCATCGACACCTCGAATCCCCCCGGCAACGAAATCGAGGGCGCCCGATATCTGGGGGAGATTCTGGGCCGGGAGGGAATCCCGTACGAGATTCTGGAATCGGCGCCCGGGCGGGCCAACCTGATCGCCCGCCTGCCCGGCAAAGGCTCCGGGAAGCCCCTGATTCTCCTCCAGCACATCGACGTGGTGCCCCCGGAGGACCATTTGTGGTCGGTTGGCCCCTTCGCGGGAGAGATCCGCGACGGCGCCGTATGGGGTCGGGGCGCCCTCGACATGAAGGGACTCGGGGTCGTCCACCTGATGACGCTGCTGGCGCTGAAGCGCGGCGGCATTCCCCCGGATCGCGATCTGATTCTGCTTGCGACGGCCGACGAGGAAGCGGGCGGTCGCCTGGGCATGGGCTGGCTGGCGGACAACCACTTCGACCGGTTCCGCGACGCCGGGCTGGTTCTTGGAGAAGGGGGGGCGAACCTGGTCATCGATGGCCGCCTGGTCTACGTGGGCATCGAGATAACCCAGAAGGTTCCGGTGTGGATCCGGCTTAGCGTCCGGGGGGCGCCCGGCCACGGTTCCCTCCTGAGGATCGACTCGGCGCCGGTGCGGCTGGTTCGGGCGCTGAATCGCGTGCTCGGGTACCAGGCGCCGCTGAGGGTCGAGGACGCCGTCGCCTCCTTCTTCGGGCGGATTGCTCGGTTTCAGCCTCAACCGGCGCAAAGAATCTTCGGGGATGTCCGTGCCGCCCTGGCCGATCCCGCCTTTCGTCCGGCTCAACTGGGCGGGTACTACGCGGCGCTCTTGCAGAACACCGTCAACCTGACGGTTCTTCAGGCCGGTCACGTCATCAACGCGGTTCCCTCCTCCGCGCTGGCCGAACTGGACTGCCGCCTGCTTCCGGGACAAAACGTGGAGGAGTTCCTGGCCGACCTTACTCGGGTCATCGACGATCCGGCCATTCAAATGGATCGCCTCCTGGAGTTCGAGGCCGGGGAGTCCCCCACCGACTCGGAACTGTTTGACGCCGTCGGGAGGGCCGCGGAGGTCGGGGGGCTGGGGGCCGAGGTCGGGCCTTCGGTGCTTCCCGGGTTTACGGACAGCCATTTCTTTCGCGTCCGCGGCATCCCGGCCTACGGATTCTCCCCTTTCCGCACCGCCAGCGAGGAGGCGAGGGGGATTCACGGACGGGACGAAAGGATCGCTGAGGAAGACTTTCGCTTCGGGCTGGAATTCTTCTACCGGGTGGTCGCCGACTTGGTCCGAACGGAGCCGGGGGGGTAGCCCGGCGTACAGGCGCGAACTTCCTCAGGCAAAGGCGCCACCGGTCTTGCGACTTTGCGCTATAGCTTCTGGACGATGATCATCGTCATGTCGTCGGTCTGACTCATACC
>CAYRCA010000777.1:0-1668 GCA_964422565.1 uncultured Acidobacteriota bacterium
CCGGCCAGCGGTAGTTCTCCAGGGCGGCAAGCGTCTCCGGCAGAATCCCCTCCACGGGCCGGCCCGTCTTGGCGGCAAACTCCCGGACGAAGGCCGTCGCCAGTATCTGGATGTCCTCCCTGCGTTTCCGCAGGGGCGGAATCCGGATCGTGAAGACATTGATCCGGTAGAACAGGTCTTGACGAAACCTGCCGGTCCGCATGTTCGCGTCCAGATCCGAGTTGGTCGCCGAGATCAGCCGAATGTCGACGCTGGTGGACCGGGTTTCACCCACGCGCTCGAAAACCCCCTCCTCCAGGACTCGCAGGACCTTCGACTGGGCCGACTCGGGCAGGGTGCCGATCTCATCGAGAAAGAGAGTGCCCGTATGGGCCACTCGAAAACGTCCGTCGCGATCCCGCGTGGCGCCGGTGAACGCTCCCTTGCAGTGGCCGAAGACCTCGCTCTCGAACAACTCAAGCGGGATGGCCGCGCAGTTGACGCTGACGAAAGGCCGCTCGCGCCGATGGCTCCTTCGATGGATGAGCCGGGCCACTTCCTCCTTGCCGGTGCCCGACTCGCCCAGCAGAAGGACTGTGGAGTCGGTGGGAGCGGCGGCCTCCACCAACTCCAGAATCTCCCTCCAGGCGGGGCTCTCACCCAGGGGTTTCCGAGTGTCGTTTCCTCCGGTCCGCAGGTAATCGAGCTCCCTGCGGCGGGCGGCCTCGCCCAGGGCCCGATCCATGATCCGCAGCAGTTCGTCCGGATCGGCGGGTTTTTCCAGAAACTCGTAGGCACCGGCCTTCATGCACTCAACCGCCGAGGGAACGTTCCCGTAGGCGGTCAGGACGATGACCGGCAAACCGGCCCGTCTCTCGCGGATCTGCCGCAACAGGTCCAGTCCGCTCTCTCCCGGCATTCGGAGGTCGGTGATGACCAGATCGAGCCCGTCGAAAACGTTCGACTTGAGAGCCTCCCGAACGTTGCCGGCGGCCCTCACGGCGTATCCCTGCCGCTCCAGCGCCAACGCCAGCGACTCGCTGACGTACTGTTCGTCGTCCACGATAAGAACCGTGCCCTTTTTCGCCATGGCTCAGCTGACGCCCGATCCGACCTGTCGCATGCGATGCCGCGCCGACGAGATCTCGGAAGAGTCGACGGAGGAGTCCCAACCCGGGATCCGAACCGTGAAAACCGCGCCCCCCGACGGCCGGTTGGCGGCCGCGATCTCGCCGCCGTGTTGTTCGATGATGGTCTTGCAGATGGACAAACCCAACCCCGTGGAGCCCCGCCCCGAGAAGAAGGGCTCGAAAATCCGGTCGAGCCGTTCCTCCGGAATCCCCGGGCCCTCGTCGGCAAAGGTGACCGACACCGAGTCGCCGTCGGCGTCCGCCCCGATCTCGATCTCGACGCTCCCCTTCCCTTCCTGAATCTCGGCGGCGTTGAGAACGAGATTCAAGAACGCCTGGGAAAGGGTCACCGGATTACCCTTGACCAAAAGGCCCTCCCCACCCGGCTTCAAGGTCACGGCGATCCCGCGAAAGAGCGAGCTGCCCTTGACGAACTCGACGGTGTCCCTTATGACCCGCCGAACCTCCACGCGACTGGTCGGTTTCTGACCCGGCTCGGCGAAGGTGAGCGCCCGCCGGGTCACGCGCATCTGGACGCCGAGGTTATGGTCTGGCCGCA
>CAYRCA010000777.1:1678-2074 GCA_964422565.1 uncultured Acidobacteriota bacterium
CCGCCGGGTCACGCCGGCGGCCCGCCGGACCCCCTCCCGAACCTTGGCGACAAACTGGAGGGCCGATTCCGACCGCTCGGAGCGAATGTCGTCTTCCAGTAGAGTCAGGTAGTTGTTCATCCCCTCCAGGGGGTTGTTGATCTCGTGGGCCAGTCCCGCCGCCAGACGGCCGACGCTGGCCAAACGCTCGCTGTGCATCAACTGCCTCTCCAGCTCCCGGATTCGAGCCTGTTGACGGTTCTCCAGCTCCAGCGCGATCCCGCGCCGCACCTGCCGGAACGAAATCACTCCCAGCGCGGCCGCCAGCGACATCAAGATCAGATTGACCGCCAGCGTTATCCGGTAGCGATCCGTCAACCTGGCGAGGGACTCGATCAATCCGGTCCGCCTTTCCGA
>CAYRCA010000778.1:0-1433 GCA_964422565.1 uncultured Acidobacteriota bacterium
CGCATGCGGCGTCGATTCCCGGAGGTCCGGCGACGGGAGCGCTTCTCCGCCTCCGGGCGTTCGCTCGGCGCCGTGGGCTACCCGGCTCGGCGGTCCACCCGTCCGCCCGCCGAGCCGGCGGCGGTCCTACGGTTCTTCGACCGGGGTTACCGGGAGCCAGGTGAAGAGGCCGGGCTCGAGCCCTTGCTCCACGGCTATCGCCGAGAAGGAACCCGCCTCGGTTGAGATCACCACGGTGCCGAGCACGTCGTCCGCGCCCAAGTCGAACAGCTCATCGATGTGTTCGGCGATCCGGCCGTCCGGCGGAATCTCCCGCTGAACTACCGCGTTCTCGACGAGAGGCTCGCCGTCCTCGCCGCTGATCTCCAACGTGACCGTGATGGGGAAGGTCTCGTCGTTGCGAATCGCGACCGCCGACCGAATCTGTTCGTTCCGCCGCGCCGGCGCGATCGCGTGCTGCAGGGGCGGCGCCGAGCCGAAACCGGCGATTCCGATCTCCGGATGCCGGAAACGAATCACCCCTCCCACGGGATGGCTCGAGATGACCTCGGCCGAGCCGATGATCAGCTCCCCCAGTCCGTCCGTCGTAAAGGTGATGCTGCCCCGCGGCTCGATCACAAACTCCACCTCGGAGACCGGCGTTCCCTGGAGCTGCACTCCGGCGGTCCCAGCATCCCCCTCGATGAGGCCCACGACCAGGGGTTGTCCGTCCGGATCGAAGAAGAACATCGTTCCCACGGCGGTTTCGGTCGAGGATGCGTTCGTCAGCACGACGGAAGAAGTGAAGCCCTCTTCCTCCGTCGCGGCGCCGCCGTTGCCGAACTGGGGAAAGTACTGGACCAATCCGGGCTGAGGAATCTGTCCCCGCACCTCACCCGCGGGGTAGGCGGGCGAATGGACGTTCACGTACAGATCTCCCCGAGCAAGGTCGTGCAGGAAATCTCCAAAACGGTACTCCAGACTGAACCGGGCGTCTTCCGCAGTGGCCTGGTCGAAGATCGTGACGCCGGCCTCGAAGCCGAAGATTACCGGGCCGTCTTCTTCCGCCGGAGCCCGGTGGATGTGCGCGCCGGTGACGTCCTCGACCGTGTGGGCACAGGCGATTGTGAGTGCCGATCTCAACGGGTTGACGACCGCCATGCAGTGTCCCGTGTTTTCGCTGTCGACCTCACCGGTTTCCTGCTCGGGCTCCAGGGGAAAGAACACGGCGGAATCCGCTCTGGGCCCGATCTGTCCGCGTACCTCCCCTCCGGGGTAGGGGGTGGAATGAACGTTGACGTACAGGTTTCCCGCGAAGAGGTCCTCCAAATCCGCCGCGCTGAATTCGAAAACGCCCCTGAACGGCGACTCGGGCGACTCGAAGGGGTGGATGATCGGACCGTCTTCGCCCGCCGGAGCGCGGTGGATGTGCGCGGCCGTAACTTCCTCCACCG
>CAYRCA010000778.1:1443-2065 GCA_964422565.1 uncultured Acidobacteriota bacterium
GGGCACAGATGATCTCGAACGAGTTCTCCTCAAGATACGCGAGGCACCGTCCGACCGCATCACTCTCGACCTCGCCGGGTTCCTGTTCCGGACCCATCGGGATGTCGAAGACCTGCGCGGAAGCCGCGCCGGTCAGTCCCAACACGACCGCGAGAAACAAACTACTCAGCTCTCTTCTCATGATTCCCTCCAAAAAAAAAAACACCAGATCCTCCCACAGCGGACTCTCCCCCGATTGGACGCTCCGGCCCCGTCCGGGATCAGTTCCAGACCACGACGAAGGACCCCACGCGGAAAATCGCCGGGCCGACCCGGAATCTGCGTTGGCCCGGGTAAACCATGACCGCGACGATCCTTAGCTTGGACCTGAAGTTTTCTGTACCGGAGTTGGAACGTAATCCGGTTTGTCCACTTACCCAGGATCGAGTCCCCAACTTGGGCTCTGAGAGTATCTTACAGCAAAGCGAGCGAAAATGTTCAGTAAGAAACCTCGAGAACCCGGAGTAAGCCGGGTTCCTTCCGCCCGCAAGCCCGGCGGGTCGCTCCCCGCGTCCGGCGCCTCCGCGTGGCGATGCCAAGTGGCATCGAGGCTGTCGGAGGCGGGCGAGGGCGCGGCGGTGTT
>CAYRCA010000779.1:0-2058 GCA_964422565.1 uncultured Acidobacteriota bacterium
AGTCGCCGCAGTTCGAAGTCCCGGATATGGCGGGGCGATGTGGAATTGACCCGAAGTTCCAGCATCTGGTTGAAGTCGCAGTCGTAGAGGGTTCCGTCCCACCCCACCGACAGGATGTTTCGGCACATGACACCCTTGGCGGCTTCCGGGTTGAAGGAATCGACGAGGGTCTTCATATACCGATCGTATTTTCCGCTCGCGAGCAGGTAATCCAGGAAGCGGCTGATGGGCATGTTGGTGATACAGAAGAGATCGTTGAACGCGATTCCATACTGCTCGCGAAGAATCCGCTTGTAGTCCGCCTCCAGCTGCTCCTGGGGCCCAGGCAGGTAGGCGCCGAGAGGGTTGTAGACCAAGTGGATCTCCAGGCCGGACCCCGGCCGGCCGTACCCCCGCGCGTTCAGCATACGCAGCGCTTTCAGTGACTTGCGGAAGACCCCGTCGCCTCGCTGTTTGTCCGTGTTCTCGGCGGTGTAGCAGGGCAGCGAGGAGATCACGGTAACGCCCTTCTCCGCGAAGAAAGCCGGAAGGTGCCGAAACTTCCGTATGGTCAGGATGGTGAGGTTGCTTCGCACCAGGATCCGTCGCTCCAAAGCGCTCAACCGTTCAACGAACCACTGGAAATGGGGGTTGAGCTCCGGGGCGCCCCCCGTGATGTCAACCGTTCGAACATCCGACCCCCGAAGGACCCGAAGGCACTCCTCCATGGTTTCCCGGGTCATGATCTCGGTTCGATCGGGACCCGCGTCCACGTGACAGTGGCCGCAGGTCTGGTTGCACATCTTTCCGACGTTGACCTGCAGGATTTCGATGCCGGTGGGCCGTAGAGGGTGCAGGCCGGCCTCGCCGAGTTTCTCCTCGAAGGTCGGCAGGTTGGCCGCCCGCTCCTGGATGATCTGGAGTTGCACCAGGGGCGCGGCCAGTTGATGATCCAAGCTCTTCAATGTCTTCATAGCGAATTCTGAATTGTGGGGACCAATGCCGAAATCCCGCCGGGACCGAGTGGGGATCCGGCGAGCAGTCAGGTTTGAAATCAGGGCCCCGTGTGGGGAACTGGAGAACCGATTTCCGGCCGCCGCCCACCGGGGCTCCCGGTCGGTGAACCGGGTCCCGGGGATGGAACGGGATGGTTCCGGACCTATTGGGGGGCCGAGGCGATCGGGCCATCGGCGTTCGGGGCCCGGAACGGGCCGGGGTTCTCTCGCCGGTTGGGTCAGGCGAGTTTGGTCGGCGGGGGTCGCTGCCAGGTAATGACCTCCCGGGCGGCGGGTCTCGGCGGAGGCACCGCCTCGAAGGGCGAGTCTCCCAGTCTCTCCACCTGCCGCAGCAACTGTTCCGCGATTGGGCCCCAGGAGGACCGGGAACGACTCAAAAGCTGAAGGTCGGCCAGATCGTCGAGATCCTGCTTGACGGGAAGAAGGTAGAGCTCCGAAGCCGGAACGCGGGCTTTGAGCTGATCGCAGTCGCGGTTCTCCCGCCAGCGGACTCCCCGCAGCAGGGCTCGGGACTCGATCCGGATTCCGATCAGGTACACACCCCCGCGATGATCGGGACCGACGACCAGTGTCCGGCGCTCCAGTTCGTCAAGGGCGAGACGGATATCCCCCGCGTCTAGGTCGGGGCAGTCGCGGCCCACGACGACGATTCTGCGGTAACCCAGGGCGGCCAGGGTCTCCACCGACGTCTCCAGACTTTCGGCGAAGCCGCTCCCCCGCCGGCGGTGAAAGGAGACTTCTCCGGCCGAGGCCGTGGAGGTGGCGCACCACGTGGAGGAGAAGACATGGACGTCCGTTCCGGGCAACTCTCGCCAAGAGGGCGGCTGCAGCAGACGAGCGAAGGATCGGGGCCACCTGCGGCGAGCCAGGTCTAGCGGCAGGGGGTCGGCGAAGACCACGAACCTTCCGACGTTGGGGACATCGTCGGTTCGGCGCCAGAGAGCCGGAGGTACCAGGAATCCACCAGCCCGAGCCTCAGGCACTCGCTGGCGACGCTGTACAGGCGGGCGCGCGCCGGCGTCTCGGCTCCGCCTCGTGCGGGTAGAGCTCGTTCGAGCGGATC
>CAYRCA010000780.1:0-2055 GCA_964422565.1 uncultured Acidobacteriota bacterium
CAGCGGGACATAACCGACCAACTCGTTGAAACTCCTCGTCCCTGTGCTTTCACTCTTCCGGGCTCACGCCTCGCTGCGGCCGGCGTCCCAGCCTCCCAGCCGCATAGCGCGAAGGGGTAAGCGCCGGAATTACGGATCGCGCGTTCTTTGCGTTTATTGCGTTCCGCGTCTCGTGCAACCGACGGGGGATCGTTGAACGTTGAACTGTTGAACCGCCCTTCCGATTTGAGCGGAGCGAAGCGGTTGAGCGGCTTGAACGCGTTTTCCGACTTCGTTGAACGGCTTGAACGGAGCGCAGCGGTTGAGCGGTTTGAGCGCGTTTTCGGTTTCTTTGAGCGACTTGAACGCGCTCTTATCCGAGCTACCCCTGGAACGCGCGAAGCGCGTGGAACCTTTGGAACAGCTTTGCCGGTGGTTCGTGGTCGAACCCGTTGAACGAGCCTTTTATTTCGCAGCCGAACTGCTATTCACACGCGCTCCGCTGCCGCGTTTCACTTGCGAACTTTGGCGCCCCCGGGATTGGCGGTTTTCAGATAGCGGTAATAGTCGCTATCGGTGGTTAGCACCAGGACGGAGTTGGCGTTTTTTCCGGCCTTGAGATTCTCGAGGGTTCGGGAGAAGGCGTAGAATTCCTGGTCCCGGCCGTAAGCGTCGCCGTAAATCTTGGTCGCCGCGGCGTCGCCCTTGCCACGAACTTCCTGCACCACCCTGTAAGCCGTCGAGCGGATCTCTCGAAGCTCTTTTTCCATGTTACCCAGGATCTCGGCGCTGCGGCCCTCTCCCTCCGACCGAAAACGGGCCGCGAGCTGCTTTCGCTCGGAGATCATTCGGGCGTAAACTTTCTCGCGCACGCTCTCGACGTAATTGAGACGTTTGATGCGCACATCGACAACCTCGATGCCGTACTGCGGCGCGATCTTGCGCACGACCGCCAGGACGGCGCGGGTGAGGCCTTCGCGTCCGAGGGTGATTTCTTTTTTCAGCTCTTCGGCCACTTCCTTGGACGCTTCTTCGAGAGCCTCCGCTTGAGGCGTCTCCCACGACGAGCTTCGAACGAGCTCGACCAGGGCATTGGAAGAGACCAGATCTCTGACCACGGAGTCGATGATGTCATCGAGGCGCGACTGAGCTCCGGCCTCGGTTGCGACACTTTCGAGAAACTTCAGCGGATCGACGATGCGCCATCGCGCCGTCGAGTCCACCCAGATAAACTCGCGCCCGGCCGTGGGGATCTGATTTGGATCGCCATCCCAGATGAGCAGACGCTTTTCAAAGCGCCTGACCTCCTGGATAAAAGGGACCTTCATATGAAGCCCCGCTTCGGTTACGGGAGATCCGACCGGCCGGCCAAATTGCAGGACGACGGCTTGCTGTCCCTCCTCCAGCACATAGAAAGTTCCAGCCAACGACAGAACGACAGCGACCACTAGGATTCCTATGGCATATCGCAGCGGCGTCTTCATGATCGGGGCTCCTCCTTGATCTCCTTCAGGGGCGGTGGCTTTTGTCCCGATTCCAGAGAGAGCCATGGAATGAGTGCCCGCTGCTCGCTGTCGACGATATACACGGTCCTGGCGTCGGAAAGCACGTCGCTCATGGCTTCCAGATAAAGGCGCCGCCGGGTGACTTCGGGCACGCGCTGGTATTCGGCCAGCACCGAGTTGAAACGGGAAGCTTCTCCTCGCGCCTGGTTGACCCGCTCGGTGGCGTAACCTTCAGCTTCCGCGATCGCCTGTTTCGCTTCTCCTGCGGCTCTGGGAATCACCTTGTTCGCCTGTTCTTGGGCCTGGTTCACCATGCGCTCAAGGTCCTGGCGGGCTTCATTGACCTCGTTAAATGCCGGCTTGACGGGATCGGGAGGAGTAACGTCCTGAAGCTCGACGGTGACCAGGCGGATGCCGGTTTCATATTCAGAGAGGATTTGTTGCATTTCCTCCTTGACTTCGGTGGCGACCCCGACTCGGCCGACGGTAAGAACATCGCTTCCCAGGCGGTTGCCCACCACGCGGCGCATGACCGCCTCGGCGATGGCCCGAAACGTCTCGCGCTGTTCAC
>CAYRCA010000781.1:0-2051 GCA_964422565.1 uncultured Acidobacteriota bacterium
ACGACCGCGTCGACGGACTTCCCGACGGTGGATGCCCTTCAGCCCACCTTTGGAGGGGGCGTCGGCTTCGGAGATGCGTTTGTGGCACGGATCGCATCCGCGGGTTCCAATCTCGTCTTTTCGACTTATCTGGGCGGCGTAGGGGCCGACACCGCCAACGATGTTGCACTGGACTCCCTCGGACGCATCGTAGTGGCGGGGACGGGGACGGCCAACTTCCCGGTTCACAGATCTCTCCGGGCCTTTGAGGGGATCGACAACGTCGTCGTCAAACTCGCCGCCGACGGCTCTGAGCTCATCTATTCGACTCCCATCGGAGGCGGAGACCAGGATGTCGTGGTGACCGTCCTCGAGACGGATGTCCTCGTCGCCGGGAACATCTCCTCCGGGAACTACCCGGTCCTCAATGCGCTGCAGCCGCGAACGATGGGGGGTACGGAGATCTTCCTCACGCACCTTGCTGACGGGGGCACGCTCTACTTCGCGCAGTTCGCCAATGGCGACGGAGCGGTCTCGGATCTGCTGCTGACGGGTTCCTCGGCGGTCACGACGGCGACGGCAACGGTCACCTTCCGGGGGAGCGATGGTGCGACGCTCTCGCCCAATGTGACGGTCGTGGGCGGGCAAGCTCAGCCTGGTCCCGGCGGCGAAGGTCTGGTCGTCGAAGTCCCGCCCCTCGGTCTGGTTCGTATCTCTACGGATGGGACCGGGCCCCTGACGGCCGGCTCGGTCACGGTCGATTTCGACAGTCCCTTGGGCGGGACGATTCGTTTCACCCTGACCCCATTCGGGACGGCCGGCGTCGGAGAAAGCCGGCTCGTGCGCGGCTTCATCTCCCCCGTCCGGAGGACGGCGATCAACACCGGCGTGGCCATTTTCAACCCCCAGGACCGGCAGATCGGTCTGACGATGAGACTTCGAAACCTCGCCGGAGAGGAAATCCCGGGCGGTCTCAGATCCACTGCTCTGGGACCCCACGAACACCTGGCCCAGTTCATCAACGAGATCTTCCCCAACGCCAACTTGGAGAACTTCGAAGGCACATTGACGGTCGAGACGAGCAGTCTGAACGCCCTCATTGCGGCGACCGCTCTGGAGTTGGGCAGCCAGCCCGGTCAGTTCACGACGCTGCCGGTCACCCCGGTGCCGTGACCGCCCGCAGGACGATCCCGCGGCTGACGCCGGCCCCGTGCCGGCTTGTTCGGGCTTCGTGTCGGCTTGATTGAAACTCGCCGATGCGGGCTAGCGTAAGCGACCGGTTGCACGGACTGCCCGGCCGGCGGGCAGTAGGAATCCGGGCGACGAAGGCGCAGGTGGGGGAGGAGTCGCGGCACCGGGACGGGCTCCGTGCCGGCTTGACTGGGCTCCCTTGTTCGAAGACTCCACCCCGGTGCGCGCCGGAGCGGGCTCAGTTGTTGCGACCGCCGCCCAAAAGACCCGACCGAAAGAGGAAATAGAGCAGGGTGAAAAGCGTGCTGTGCGACATTCTCAAGAGGCGGCGTCAGGCACCGAAGCGGCCAAGGACTTGGAAAGGCGCCTTATTTTACCTATCCGCTCTAGTCGGGTGTAATCTCAGAAAGGGACCTCTAGCCATGCCGACCAAGACTCTTTGTCTCTGTATTGTTCTCGTCGTTCTATATGCGGCACCGAAACTGCTAGCGAGTAGCGCATCGACGTAGTGAAGCGCGGTGTACGAAATCACCGTGACCGCCCAATCCAAGAATTCGCTTTCAGCGAGCCGATGATCGAAAAGGAACCGTTCGTTGCTTTTGACCTTCCCGAGATGCTCTGCGACAGTCATGGGCGATTCGGATTTTCAATTTTTGTGAACGAGTCGGGGATGGCGGTCACGGACGAGACGACATAGCAGTCGAACTTGTAGCCTGGAAAGCCAAGGATCATCTCTTCCTGAACCTGGTAGATCCGTCGCCTCAGTTCGCGATTCAGCTCAGGCATGATCGTCCAAATGGTCACGTTCTCTTTCTCCCGCCAGTACGCCACAAGTTCGATTTGAGGGAACTCTTCGAAAATGCGCTCGGCAAAGAAGTTCG
>CAYRCA010000782.1:0-2048 GCA_964422565.1 uncultured Acidobacteriota bacterium
TATTTCCCGGGCAATGTCCCGACTGGAAGGGTCGCCGTCGTGGCAGCTCAGGCAGAGGTTCTCCTCCCGGGCCAAGAGGAGGCTCGGGAGGAGACCGTAACGGTCATTCTCTCCATGCGGATCATGGCAATTCAGGCATTTGCCGGCATCCGCAACGGCCATTCTGGCGCGGGGAAACGGACCGGGCCAGAGCGCCCGCGGATCGATGCTGTGGGTCGACGACTGATAAATCCGCTCACCCGGGTAAACCCCGGAGAAATTTTCCTGGCGATGGCAGGCGTAGCAGAGCTCGTTGTCGTTCTCCCGCCACAAGCTCTTGACGAACTTGCTCCCGCCACTCCCTTCGACATGGCACTGGCCGCAGGAGCCGCGCGGCGAATCGGGAATCCGCTGCACCCCGAATGCCGTATTGCCGTGGCGCGTTTCGGCAAACCTCCCCGCCTCCGCCCAACCCCCGCCGATCCCCATCATGACGAGGACCAGAAAGGGCAAAAGGAAATTCTTCTTTCTTCGGTTTTCGGGTTGAATCATTTCCGCCATCGCACCACTCTCATGAATAGGCCCATGGCCTCGCTTGTGCCTTGGACCTTCGACCTTCGACCTTGGACCTTGGACCTAATAGTTATGACACTGATTACAGCCGGAATCCTTGTCCACCGGCCCGCCCGAGTCCTTGTAGGGCCAGACCAGACCCTTCTCGTGCCGACCGCCGTGGGCCAGGTGGCAGCTGGCGCACATGACTTCGTTGCCGGCGGCCACGGTCCGCGCGGAGGTGTAGTCCGACGCTCCCGAGACCTGGAAGCGAAGCCGGGGGATGCCCTCGGTCTCGTCGCCGGTGACATCTCCGAAGCCGTTGCCTACCCCGCCCACCCAGTGGGACGGGTCGGTGGGATAACCGGCGCCATCCATAGGTACATCGATCAGGTGATGTATCCGGTTGGTGGGATTGTTGACCGCCGGCTTGAGCTGGTCGTGGCATTCCGCGCACCACCTGGAAGTATTGGTTTTATAACCCTCGTTCGACTTCCGGTAGGCGGCGATCGAAGCCGCCGCCGATGGTGGATCGCCAGGCGGCACATTGCGGAACACGTCCCGGCCCATCTCCACGCCGATGCCGCTCCCCCCCGCCGGAGCCGTCACCACGTTCCGGTAGTTGGGGGTCCCGTGCGGATCATGGCAGGAGGCGCAGGTGAGCGTCATGTTGGTTTTGGTGCTGAAGGGGACGGTGGCGGCGTTCAGGCCCAGATCGTGCCCGTTCCGGTTTTCGAAGCCACCACTGTTGTCAAAGTAACCCGCTCCGGAGTGTTCGTCGCCGCTGCCGTCGTACATGGTGACCGAGGCCAGGACGTCCGGGGCCTTGGGGTCGCTGCCGTCGTGGCAGAAAAGACAGAGCTTGTTGGTGGTGGCGCGGATCAGCAGTTGCAGAAACGGCCCCCCCACTTCCACCCCCGGAGGCTGGGCATCCCCCTCGCTGTAGTGCAGGGTGTGGCAGTCGCTGCAGGGCTGCCGGTTCTTCTCCAGGTCGTGATAATAGGCAGCTGAGGCTTCACCGGCGGTAGATGCAACCAGTAACAGTCCGGCGAGCACCGCAAACATAGCCGATCGTACAGATTCTGATATGCGAAGCGTAGGCGAGTCCGAACTGCTCATTTCCCCGTCCCCTTGAGATCCTCTACCTGAAACACCTGAATGCGGCTGGCTCCTTTTTCGAGCACGAACATTTCGCCGTTTTCTCCGAAGCAGAGATCGACCGGGAAGAAGAACCCGCCGGTTGTTTCTTCCATCCGGCCGTAATTGAACAGAAACTTTCCATCCAGGGAAAACACCTTGAGGCGATGTTGGAACGCGTCGGCAATCCAGAGACGCCCCCGGCCGTCGATGGCAAAGCTGGTCGGAAAGGATACGATGCTGGCCGATTCCCCGCCATGCTCGCCAAAGGCGCGCAACTCTTGGCCGTCGGCGGAATAAACCGTTACTGCCTTCCCTTGGCCGCTGACACCGACCACCTTCCCGTCAGCGATCGGGCCCCCCTTCTGCAGATACCCGAA
>CAYRCA010000783.1:0-2039 GCA_964422565.1 uncultured Acidobacteriota bacterium
AAGGAATAAGCGGGCAGGCCCGCCGCCGACATCGCCGGATTGCCCGCGGCCGGGCGACGTTCCTCGAGGGCCTCACACAACAAGTCGACGATCTCGACATTGCGCCGCTCGCATTTTCCTCCCAGGTTGTACGCCTCTCCGACCCGCCCCCGGAGCAGCACCTGGAGGATCCCCTCACAATGATCCTCGACGAAGAGCCAGTCCCTGACGTTTCCCCCGTCGCCGTAGATGGGCAGCGGCCTGGCCTCCAGGGCATTCAAAATCATGAGGGGAATGAGCTTCTCCGGAAACTGGTAGGGTCCGTAGTTGTTGGAGCAGTTGGTGATCAGCGTGGGGAGTCCAAAGGTGTGGTGAAAGGCGTGAACGAAGTGGTCGGCGGACGCCTTGGAGGCCGAGTAGGGCGAATTGGGAGCAACGGGGGTTGTCTCGGAAAACAGTCCCGTGGGGCCAAGACTGCCGAAGACCTCGTCGGTCGAAACCTGCAGGAAGCGGAACGATCTCTGGTCGTCGTCCGGGAGAGCCCGCCAGTAACCTCGGGCCTCCTCCAGCAGCACGAAGGTCCCCAAGACGTTCGTCCGGACGAACGCCTCCGGTTCGTCGATCGACCGATCCACATGGGTTTCGGCGGCGAAGTTGACGATCGCGGACGGTCGATGCGTTTCCAGGAGACTTCTCACTAGGTCTCGGTCCGCGATATCCCCGCGGACGAAGGTGAAACGCGGATCCTGCCACACGTCGCGGAGGCTCGCCATGTGTCCCGCATAGGTCAGTTTGTCCAGAACGACCGCATCCGCCGCGGTGCGCTGAAGCGCGGCGCGGGTGAAGTTGCAGCCGATGAAGCCCGCGCCTCCAGTGATCAGATAGGACTGGTTGGCCATGTCGTCATTTCCCTTCGAACCGAGCGAAAAGTATAGATGATCGAACGCCATCGGCGAAACCGGAGGGGTCGTTGCGTCGCCGCGGGTCGGAGAAGGGACGCCGGCTCGGACTTCGGGAACCCTGAGGGCCCCCGATCCGTATAGCCGGTTGAGGAAGGGGAAGGAGAAAAGCATGGATGACCGAGCTTTCCGATGGTTGGCGCCAACAGTTGCCCTGGCGTACGTGCTCCTCACCCACGCGTTTGGATACGAGGAGGAAAAGGGCCCCCGGGTGGACGCCCTCTTCGAGGCCGCGCGGAACGGGCCCGGCGCCGCGGTCCTCGTAGCCCGCGACGGGGACATTCTGTTTCGGAAGGCTTACGGCCTTGCGGACGTCGAGCGAGGACTTCCCAACACGACCGAAACCCGCTTCCGCCTCGGCTCCGTAACGAAGCCACTGACGGCTTTGGCTATTTTGCGGCTCGAGAGCCTTGGCCGACTCAGTATCGACGATCCCGTCGGCCGTTACCTGCCCGACATCTCGGTGGGAGATCGGGTGACCCTAAAGCATCTCTTGACCCATACTTCGGGCCTGCCCGACTTTCTCTCCTACGAGGAGGCCCGGGAAAGCCCCCTCGATTTCGACCCCGGCGAGCGGATCAACTACAGCAACACCGGATATTTCCTTCTCGGTCGCGTCATCGAGGCGGTCTCCGGCGGGAGTTACGGGGACTTCCTTCAGGAGGCACTATTCGGTCCCCTCGGTATGACGGGGAGCGGGCTCGAGAGGGAGGGGATGTCGGGGGAAGGATTCGCGGTGGGGTACAGGAATTCGAACGACGGCGTTGTCGGGGCGCCCTCCGGCAGTGTCGAGGGCGCCTACGCCGCCGGCGGGCTGTACTCCACGGTTGAGGACCTTTTCCTCCTGAACCGGGCCCTCGACGCGGGGGATCCGATTCCCGAGGACTCCCTCCGCACGGCGTTTACTCCCGCCCGTCTGACCGGCGGAAGGGAAGTCGCCTACGGGTTTGGATGGATGATCTCCCGGCATCTAGGTCTGCTCGAGATCGCCCACGGAGGGGACATCACGGGTTTCAACGCCTATTTTGCCCGCTACCCCGATCAGCGGTTTGCGGTCTTCGTATTAAGCAATCAGGAGATGCGTCCTCCCGGACCGCTCCC
>CAYRCA010000784.1:0-2027 GCA_964422565.1 uncultured Acidobacteriota bacterium
CAGAGCGATGGAACCGGCCGCCGCAGCCCGGAAAAAACCGCGTCGTGTCGGGGTCAAATCCTTTTTCATGGTCTTGCTCCCTTTGGATGTCTACATACAGCACAACCCATCGGCTTCTTCGCCCGGGCCGCAGTCCCGGCGATCCCGGTACCGACCGAGCACGCCCGCCTCATTAGGACTCTACCGCGCCGGGGCCTTAAAGAACAGACGGTTCGAGCGCGTTTGCGACTTGGGGCTCCTCCGCGTTGATCCGCGTTCATCGGTGGCCCGGAATCAATCCCCTCGAACCGGGTTCCACCCCTCAGAGTTCGTCGAGAATGAAACTCGTCATCAGGGTGCGCAGATGGTAAAGCTGGTGGCGATCCACCACGCCGTGGCGGGCACCCGGATAGATCATCAGGTTGAACTGCTTGCCCGCCGACTGCAGCGCTTCGGCGAGGCGGATCGTGTTTTGCAGGTGCACGTTGTCGTCCAGCGTGCCGTGGATCAGCAGCAGACGCCCGTAAAGGTCGCCCGCCGATTCCACCACCGAACTCCGCCGGTACCCCTCGGGGTTGTCCTGGGGCCGTCCCATGTAGCGTTCGGTGTAGATCGTGTCGTAGAGTCGCCAGTCGGTCACCGGGGCGCCCGAGATTCCCGCGCGGAAGAGCGTGCTTTGGGTCATGGCGTAGGCGGTCAGATAGCCGCCGTAGCTCCATCCCCAGAGGCCGATCCGATCGCCGTCGACATAGGGCTGCGACTTCAGCCACTCGACGCCGTCCTCGAGATCCCGCACCTCCCATTCCCCAAGGCGATGGTGCGTCGGCCAGCTGTCCCGGACCCCGCGCGCGCCGGAGGAGCGGTTGTCGCTCACCCACACGATGTAGCCCTGTTGGGCGAGCATCTGGTGCCAGAGGTGGGTCCTGCCGGCCCACCGGTTCCGGACCACCGGCGCCTGCGGCCCGCCGTAGATGTAACACAGAACCGGGTACCGGCGGCCGGGATCGAAGTCCGGCGGGAGGATCTTCTTCGCGTTGAGGAGATACCCGTCGCGGGACGGAAATTGCAGGAACTCGACCCGACCCAGCCGATACTCCTCCAGTCGATTCGTTTCACCCGCCTCCAGCTCGCGGACCAGACCCCCGTCCGCCTCGTGAAGCGACACCACCGGCGGGGTCCGGATATCGCTCCAGGTCGCGAAGTAGAGATTGGCGCCCGGGCCGAAATCGACGGAGTAGTGCCCGGCCCTTTCCGTCACGCGCTGGATCTCGCCGCCGTCGAGCCGCACCCGATATAGGTGCTGCTCGAGGGGATGATCCCGCGTCGCGGTGACATAGACGAGCCCGTTCCGCTCGTCGACGGACTCGAGGCCCCGCACCTCCCACTCCCCGGAAGTAACCGCCCCGATCGGCGTTCCGTCCGGCCCGTAGCGGTAGAGATGCCGAAACCCGCTACGCTCGCTCTGCCACAGGAAGGTGCCGTCCCCGAGCCACTCCGGCTCGCTCAGGACATTCACCCAGGCCGGCGAGGTCTCTCGCAACACCCTGTCGGCGGCGCCCGTCGCGGGGTCCACGGAGACCAGGTCGAGCCAGGTCTGCTCCCGATCCTGGACTTGGCAGAGGACTCTCCCGCCCTCCGGCGCCCAGGCGACCCGCACGATCAGGATCTCCGTCCCCGCATAGGAGGAAAGATCGGCCCAGCGGACCCGGCCGTCGGCCACCGAAACGATTCCCAGCCGCGCCTCCGGATTCGGGTCGCCGGCCTTGGGATAATGCTCCGTCTCCAGCGCCGGATACAGGGGGCGATGGTCCACCACCGTGAACCGGGGGACGCGGCTCTGGTCCAGTTGTAGAAAGGCGATGTGACGGGAGTCGGGACTCCACCAGTACCCCTTGAAGTTGCCCCGTCCGTACACCTCCTCCTGATAGACCCAGTCGAGCTTCCCGTTGAGCCGTTCCGGACTTCCGTCGCGGGTGAGCCGCTTCTCCCGACGCCCCTCGACGTCCACCACATGGAGGTCGGCGTCACGCACGAAGGCCACCAGGTCT
>CAYRCA010000785.1:0-2023 GCA_964422565.1 uncultured Acidobacteriota bacterium
GTCGTACACGACTACAGTAGTAGGCCACTCGTGCAGGTACCGGAGATCTCCGGTGCAGTTCCCTGAACCTCCGGAACACGGCGGATACCTCAACTGCACGCCGTCCTCCAACAGCGGGATGGCGAGGCCGGCGCCGCACGTAGAGAATGCATCCGGAGAAAGGCGGGTTCCGTCGGCGGTGCAGTCGCTGGTACGGGGTATGCCGTTTGCGTCCACGTCATAGCCCTTTTCCTGGAACTGGGTCAGCAACTCCGCGAAGACCTGCACATTCAAGTTGCCGTTGTTGTATGTCATTTCGGAGATTCCGACGTCCAACGCCGGATTTTCGTTGCTCCCATCGAGAAGAGCGATAATTCCGTTGGGGGTGACGCTGGAGTCGGTTTCGAAGTCCGTCCACCCCCCGCAGGCGTCGGTATCCGTGGGCGGAGAGAATTTGATCTCGGTCCCGCAGTAGTCACTCGGGGACTTGTCTTCGAACCGGGACTTCGGGATCCCTACCGGGAGCTCCAAATCACCTGGATTTGCCGTGCCTTGGCCTGTCAGGGCCGCAGTGGCGACCTTCCTCGACTCGACAGACTGGACGCCTCCTCCTGCAAGGACCGACGCAAAAAACGTGGCCACCGGCCCGTTATGGTGCCCATCCCGCCGCGCCGTCACCCGAACGGCGTCAGGGAATATATAGGTTGCGGTGAAGGAGCTCCCGTCCCACTGGCCGATCTCTACGTCTTCCACCCGCAAGCTCATCCAGTCGCCGGCGGCGCTGTTGTTTTCCGCCACATCCAGGGCCTCCGTTCGGATGTCGCCGGCGCAGTCTGTATCGCAGACATAGCCCTGTT
The DNA here is from genome assembly GCA_964422565.1 of uncultured Acidobacteriota bacterium. Classification (GTDB taxonomy): domain Bacteria; phylum Acidobacteriota; class UBA6911; order RPQK01; family JAPXNP01; genus CAYRCA01. The sequence goes on from CAYRCA010000785.1 coordinate 837, forward strand.
GCTCCTCGTAGGACAGGTCCTGATAGATGCTTCCCAACTTGCGCGCCCCCGCAAGCGCCGCCCCGTCCGCTACGTTCTGGAGCTCGTTCCGGGTGACGTACACGTAGCCCACGTCCACCACGAGAGCCACAAAGCTCACCAAGACGACGAGCATAATGGCGACCATCACCAGGACGGCACCCTTTTCCCTGTTCATGGCTGGGGACCGGTTCGGCATCTCGTTCATAGCCGCTTCCCCTCTCACTCGTACTTCATCATCGTGACGGCCCGGAGGTTTGTACCCCCGACGAGCGCACCGATGAAGTTGGGCAACACGAGAAAGTCATAGAGATAGGTTACCGTCACCGTAAGATCTTCTCCAAACGCCGCGCCCGCGGTGGGATTCGGATTGACCGTGGCTGCAGGAGTGCCACTCCCGAACGTGACCAGATGGGTCCCGCAGTATGCGTTTACCACGCCTTGAATCTCAGGAGCGGTCCTCCTCGGAGTCCTCGATACTATCCCGTACCGAGCACCTTCCCGGCTCGCGTTGGTAATGACCTGCTGATTGTAGAGGAGCAGGCCGAACTCGATGATTCCGAAGACGAAGACGAGAAGCAGCGGCAGGATGATCGCAAACTCGACCATCGCTGCGCCTTTCTGTCCTCCATGCCTCGTGCCTCGCCCCATGGCTTTCCTCATCGGTTACTCGACCCTCGGGCTTGACCCTGTTCCCGCAGAAGGCGGGTCCGGTCTCGCCTCCCGCCCTTTCCCGGCCCCTACTCTCCCAGCACCCCAAAGGTCATCACCGGCGCCTGCGTGGGCTTCTCGGCGAAGGTCTCGTTGTGCACCCCCATCACCCCTTCGGCGTTGATCCCCTCCAGTCCCTCCGGGGTACGGTCGGCGTAGCGGTAGTCGGGATAGGCGACCTGGAGGTCCCAGGAGTGCTGCTGGGCCTGGCCGTACTCCCGGTCCACGTAGTAGGCCTGGTGGAGGGCGGGATGGTCCACGTGGGCGCAGCCCACCCCACCCAGGAGGGCGGCGGCCGCGAGCAGGATCGTAAGATTCCTCATGGCGTTGCTCCTCCTGACGTTATTGGGGCTGCCGGTGCCCGAAGTCGCCTTCGAGCCCGCCCGCCTTGGTCTGCGGAAGCTGCTGGAAGCGGTGGCTGCTCAGGCCCGACACCGGTTGGACCGGCCGCTCTCCCT
>CAYRCA010000786.1:0-2020 GCA_964422565.1 uncultured Acidobacteriota bacterium
CCTTCCCCGACGATCCACCCGACACCATGCGCCGCCTCCGCGTCGCCGACAACGCCCTCTACCCGGATCCCCGGCCTGGAGACCGCGTCCGGATCGCGTTTCTCATGGGTAACGTGACGCGGGTGGAGAAGTTGGGCTGATTCTGGAGTCGCCCAGTGCCGTCCCACCCGTTCCAACCCCTTGAGTTGTACCGCGGACTTGCCGACGCCCACGTGCTCGGCTCGTCCTGGCCCGACGGCGGTTGGCCGGTGCGGGGAGGTTTCCTTCCGGCCCCTTTCGAGATCGTGCTGGGGGCGGTGCTGACCCAGAACACGCGGTGGGCGAATGTCGAGGCGACTCTGGACAGACTCCTGAGGAGGCGGCTGAATACCCCCCGGAGCATTCTTCAGGCTTCCCAGGCCGAACTGGAGGACGCGGTCCGTCCCGCCGGGTTCTTTCGGCGCAAGGCGGCGACAATCCTCCGAGTGGCCCGTCTCCTGGAGGAGTCGTGGGATCCGACGCCGGAGCGGGCCGATCTCCTCGCCCTGCGGGGGATCGGCCCGGAGACGGCCGACGCGATCCTCCTTTATGCCTTCGAACGCCCCGAGTTCGTGGTGGACGCCTATACCCGACGATTGCTGGCCCGTCTCGGACTGATCGGCCCCGGAGACGACTACGACCGGGTTCGAGTCCGGCTCGAGGCGGGCCTGCCCCGCGACGTTCGACTCTATAAGACGTTCCATGCCCTGATCGTGGAGCATGGCAAGCACATCTGCCGGCGGCACCCCCGCTGCGGCGAATGCGTTCTTCGGGTGCGGTGCCCGGCGGCGACGGCGGCGGGGAAGTGGGGGAAAGGTGTCGGGTGAAGGTTGGGGGTTTTGGTTTCGGGGGTGTGGTCCGAAGAAGCCGGGGATCCTGGAAAGTGACGGCTGACCGCCGACGGATGCGCCGGTGCTTGCGGGCTTCCGGCTTTGCGCGATTTGCGCCGATTGGCGCGGGAGGATGCATCCCGGCCGTCGCATCCTGTATACTGTTCCCTTTTCGGATATGGTCGAAGGGGGCGCCTCATGGCTCGAAGATGTCAGTTGACCGGCAAAAGGCCTCTGAGTGGGAATAATGTGTCGCACTCGAACCGGCGGACAAAGAGAAAGCAATACCCGAATCTGCAGAGCAAGCGGATCTTCATCCCGGAAGAGAATCGCTGGGTCCGAGTCCGACTCTCGACCCGCGCCCTGCGGACGGTGACCCGCAAGGGTTTGCTCAAGTTCCTGCGGGACGAGGGGCTGACCTTGAACCAGGTGTTGGGCTAGTCCAGGAGCGCACGTATGAGAGAGAAGATCAAGCTTGTCTCGACGGCCAAGACCGGCCACTTCTACACGACCACCAAGAACAAGCGGAACACCACCAAGAAGATCGAGTTGAAGAAATACGATCCGGTTCTCCGCAAGCACGTGGTGTACAAGGAACACAAGGTCTGATCCCGCCGGTCGGGTAGGCCGCGACCGGCTTTCCCAATTCCTCGCGCGGCGTGCTCGGCCCCGGCCCGCGCAGTCCATCCCGTTTGCCCGACCTACGCGGCCTCCGGCCGATGCGCGGTCCCCATGTGATGCATGTGCTATGGTGCGGTGAGAAGGTCGAACGGGGTGACTCAATCCGTACGACTTCCCGAGAAACTCGCCGACAGACTGGCCCGACTCGCCCGAGAAACGCGTCGATCCAAGAGTTCACATATCGTCGAAGCGCTGGCGAGATATCTGGAGGAGAGGGACGTGTTGTCTCCGCGTTCGACGGGAGGGAGTTGCTCGTCCTCGTTGTGCGGCTGGCGCATCGGAGCGACGCCTGCCGACGAGTCTTCGGCGAACGGGCAACCCGACCGCGGGGCGGCGCCCCGCTCCCTGAGCGGGTATTTGACGGGAGGGATCGACGGTCACTCCTCCAGTTGGCCCAAGTCGATCCGGCCGCGCTCCAGCAGTGCGCGGAACCGCTCGACCGTCCGGCTCAGCGCGCGGTCCAGCGGCGTGTGGGGCACGGAACCGATGAT
>CAYRCA010000787.1:0-2009 GCA_964422565.1 uncultured Acidobacteriota bacterium
TGCAGGCGGGCGCCTCGCAAAGCGCCAACTTCGACCAGGCGCTGGGTTTGCCCATCGAGATCGTCCCCGAGGCGAATCCCTACGGATTGGAGTTGGGAGACTCCCTGACGGTTCGGGTGTTGTTTCGGGGCGAGCCCCTGCCGCGGTTTCTTCTTCACGGCGGATACGCGGGTTCGGACCAGGAGGTGGTCCAGCTGTACAGCGACGACCGGGGTCGGGTGACGATTCCCATCACCTCGGCGGGCCGGTGGTATCTGCGGGGCATCCACCTGTTCGAGGTCGCCGACCGGGAACACACCTACGAAAGCTACTGGGCCAGCCTGACCTTCGAAGTGAAGCGGCACTCCGATCCGAACGGGTCTTGAGGCCAGCGTCCGCGGATGCCCCGTTACCGAACCCGGAACCTCGGACCCGTCAGCTCTTCAACGTCATCCCATCGGGATCCCACTCGTGGATCTTGTCGTCGAGGTAGCAGATGTTGGCCAGCAGCGCGGGTGCCGCCGCCCGCAGTCCGAAGGCGCCGTCCTCGACCACCTGACCGCCTTCCCTCACGGCCTCGAAGAAGAAGCGGAAGTGGTCGACCCGGCTGTCGTAGCCGGGAGGTGCCGCATACTCCCGGGTTCCGGCGACGGGAGTCGTCAGGGGGGTGGTCTCCCCCACGTGGGTCTTCCGATGGTGTTCGATCCACGCCTTCTGCTGGGCCTCCGAGAAGGTCCGCACGGAGTTGTAGCCGTACACCAGCTCGTCCAGCGACGGTATTTCGGGGTGGCTGCGGGTCACGGTGATGCGGCCCTCGCCGATGTGCATAATCCCCTCGTTGCCGATGAGGCTGAAGGTGGGACCGTGACCGCCGTCCGCGAAGTGAGCCCCCAGGAAGAGCGTAAAGGCGGGATGGTTGGCGGTTTCGGGGTACTCGTAAAGGCCCAGGATCAGGTCCGGAACCTCACGCTTCTCTTTCCAGAATCGGATGCCGCCGGTCGCCATCGCCTTGGTGGGTCCGTTGGACCCGATGATGTGATGGAGGGCGGTGAACCGATGCACGTACATGTCGCCGGCGACGCCGGTTCCATAGTCCCAGTACTTCCGCCAGCGGAAGAATCGGTCCGCGTCGAAGGGCACCTCCGGCGCTCCCAACAGGAAGCTGTCCCAGTCGATGGTCTCGGTGGAGGCGTCCAGGGGGATCGAGTAGTCCCAGGCGCCGATGGCCGAGTTGCGGCTGATCAGGATGGAGGACATGTTCAGTTCCCCGATGGCGCCCGCCTCATAAAGCTCCCGCGCTTTTTCCGTGAGCACCGAGCTGACCACCTGACTGCCGATGATGAGGACTTTTCCCGTCTGCTGCTCCACCTCGATCAACCGCGCCCCCTGCTCGATCTTCTGGACCATGGGCTTTTCGAGATAGACGTTCTTGCCCGCCTCGAGGCACTCGATGCCCAGTTGCTGGTGGCTGTGGTCCGGCGTCGCCACGATCACGGCGTCGATGTCGGACCGATCGAGCAGTTCGCGGTAGTCCCGGGTCGTATGCACGTGGCTGCCGAAGACCTCCTTGGTGCGGGTCAGGCGCCCCTGGTAGCAGTCCGCGGCGGCCACGAACTCCACACCGGGTACCTTGAGCGCGGTCTCGGTGTTCTCGAACCCGATGATACCCATGCCGATGGTGGCCAGCCGGATACGGTCGTTGGCGGCTACAGCGGCCGTCCCCATGGGACTCCGCGCCGCCAGTACCGTCACTCCCGGCGCCAGGGCCAGGGCGGAGGCCGCCGCCGACACTTTCAGAAAATCACGTCTCGAAGACTTAAGGCGTTGTTTCATCGCTAACCCCCAAAAGCTGTGAAGTTGACTGATTGCCGCACATTACAAGCCTACCCGCAACGCGCGGAGGGATCAATCATGGGAGGACGGTTTCGGCGTTTTCAGAACCGGCTTGTGGGGAGAATCTTGTGGCCGGAGGCCGGCGCGGGATCACTCGCGACGCTGTGCTAGTCTCGCTACCATGAGGCTCCTGCGAG
>CAYRCA010000788.1:0-1966 GCA_964422565.1 uncultured Acidobacteriota bacterium
GCGAGTTGCGATTGGGGACGGACTCGATGTACATGGGCACCATGATAACACAACATACTGACAAAAATTGAAATCAATCCAACAACACATGGGTACATCTGTCCGGACACAAAACCCCTCAACCCTCATAACTTAACTCTCGGATCCAACGCGGCAGCCAAGGCGCTCTGAATGCGGTCAGTATCTGACCGCGCTCGGATAGGAGGTGACTGAAAAGTGAAAGTGCTATGTAGTACACATGTACAAGCCGCTATTTCCGCGACGCGTCACGAGCCCGCCTCTGCGTCTGCTTTCGGTCCGGCGGGTCGGCACGGGCCTTGCGGAGTTGCGCTATGAAGTACCGCGAAGTCAGCGGACATTACCTACTTTTGGGCGGTCACGGCCCAGGATGGGGCTCGCCCTCCCCGACGTTTGACGCCGTTTGGGTGGTTGGCCCGTCTTGACGATTCCCATCACCGCAGGTACGGTGATCAAGGAGTTGGGCCGGACTTTCTCGGTTTCGGTTGGATCTTCTCCGTAACAAGAGGGAGCCTGAGGCGACGTGAGCGGAAGCGGCATCCCCGCCCGAGTGCGAGGTTGGATCCGACGGCAACGATGGAACCGAACCGCCCGATTCTGGGGAAAAGAACACCGGGACCCCGGTTCGGACTTCGCGTTCTGGCTCGCCGTCGAGCCGGTGATTCGGTGGGTCAACCTTAAGGTCTCGGGGGACCCTCAAATCTGGCCACTCGCCTGGTTCCTGCTGTCGCTTCCGAAGGATCGGGTGCCGGTGCGTTATGCTCTTTCCATCGGCTGCGGGCCGGGCAACCTGGAGCGCGTAGTCGCGCGACTCGGGTCGGCTTCGCGGATCACCGGGATCGATGTCAGTTCCGCATCCCTGGAGGTGGCCCGTGGACTCGCCGAGGAGACGGGCTACGGCGACCGGATCGTCTACCGGTTGTCGGACGCCGAAACATGGCTTCGAAGCGGAGAGGCGGAGTCCGCCCTCGACCTCATCTTCTTCCACGCGAGCCTGCATCACATCGAAGCCCTCGAAACCGTGCTCGAGCTTTGCGCCGCGAAGCTTCGGGGGGGGAATCCCGGCCTTGTCTACGTCGACGAATATGTGGGTCCCGGTCGAGACGAATGGACCCCCGGTCATCTGGGTCACGCCGCCGCGCTCTACGAACGGGTTCCGGCCGAATTCCGGCAGTACGAGATCTTGCTCCCCCCGGTCGCCCGTCGGGACCCCACCGAGATGGTTCGCTCTTCCGAGATCGAGAGGGTGCTGCGGAGCCTTTTCGAGATCGTGGAGTATCGACCCTATTTCGGGAATGTGGTGATGCCGCTGGTCTGCGGCATCCGCCCGAGCGGGATCGAGGACCAGCGGGTGCGGAACCTCCTGGACGAGGCGATACGGCTTGAGGACTATCTGATCGCTCGGGAGCTCCTGGAGCCGATGCACGCGGTTTTCGTCGGAAAGCCTCTGTAGGTTCGCGGTCGTCTCGGTCGTTCGTTCTACAACTCGCAACAGACCCGTCCGGCCGGGGGGGTGATCGGTCGCCCAGCGGAAATGCCGGCATCCCGGTGCGGAATTGAGGGAGGCTTCGGTACCACCGCGGCGCGTACCTCTGGAATCGAGGGACGGGCAGGCACGCCCGAAGGCATTCAATCAGCCGAGGGCGACTCCGGCTTGACGTGGACGGGACTTCCCGCGGGTACAGACGAGAGTCGGGAAAGGTCGCCGATAACCCGGCCGAAGACGTTGATTGGGCCGGCCGCGCGGCATTCGTGCCCTTCGCTGGCGGGAGTGGGCCCGAAGAAGATGGCGAGGGCTTTCCCCGGCGGCCAGTAGCCCACGTCTCCCCGGTCGACCACCTCCCGGGCGCCCGGTTCAAGGGAAACGCTCACCGGAGTCGTAAAATAAATCTCCTCTCCCCAGCGGTTCACGGTCGAGGAGAATGGCAGGTTCGCCGAATCTCCCGAG
>CAYRCA010000789.1:0-293 GCA_964422565.1 uncultured Acidobacteriota bacterium
TTCGCCCAAGTACTTTTTCCGACAATGACTTCGGTTCGAGGGCGAGGGCGGCATCGCACCGGAACACTGGTTGCACTCTCCGACCTGCCCGCAGGACTGTAAACTGTTTCCCTCAGGACTGGCCCGCTTCGGCGGTCGCTGGTCGAGAACCGACGAACAAATGCGCAGGATTATTGTCAGTGCGATCATCCTCCTGGCCACCGGATGTGGGAGTGGCGGAGACCCGACGAACCCGAATCCCAATCCAAACCCGAATCCCAACCCGAATCCCAATCCCAATCCCTCGGCGAACA
>CAYRCA010000789.1:303-1961 GCA_964422565.1 uncultured Acidobacteriota bacterium
CCAAACCTCCGTCGCGACCGCAACCCGGCAGCCCAACCTTGATGCCCCCCAACCGTTCGTTGCAATCATGAGTGACTCCAATCCCAATCCCAATCTCAACCCGAACCCAAACCCCAATCCAAACCCGAATCCCAATCCCAATCCCAATCCCTCGACGAACACGATAACCATGCAGGCTTCGGCGTTTTCACCCCCCACGCTGACCGTGGCACCCGGCACGGCCGTGACTTTTGTCAACGGCACTCCGGGGACGGTCCACACGATTACGCCCCAGGGGCATACTCAATGGACGCGCGTGGAGACTGCCGCCGCGGGGACGGTCCTCACTGTGACCATCGCCACTCCCGGGACGTACAACTATATCTGTGAGCCTCACGCCGCGTCTGGCATGACCGGAAGGATCATCGTCCAGTGAGGCTTGCCGGCCTGGTGGCCGTACTCGTCTGGATCGCTACGGCTCCGCTGCTCGGGCAGTCTGTGCTGGAGCGGTCACCCAATCTGCATGGGGTATGGGGTTTGGATAGTGGCCACCCGGTATTCGTCCTCGCGCACCGGTTCGAGATCCTTTCCGGCGGGGATGAGCTGTTCAGCGTCCCGACCTTCACCCTCGCGGTCGGCCTTCCGCTTCGGCTGACTGCCGGCGTGGACTTCACGACGTACAGCGAGGCGATCCCCGACAAGCTGCTGGGGAATGAAGCCCAGTACTGGCTGAAGCGACCATTCCGTCTGGCACCCTCCGCCGATCTGGCGGTTCTGGCCGGCTACAATTCCGCTGCCTCGAGCGCGGACGGGGCCATCGACGCTCGGTTTTCGGCTGGTCGCGTGCAGTTGTTCGGTGAAGGCCGCTTCTTCAGCAGCCTGTTCGGCTCCGGCTCCGGCGCGGTGGCGGGAGCGGTCGGCGCAGCCGCCCGGCTTACCGAACACCTCGCGATCACTGGCGACATCGGGCGGGTCCTCACGGAGGATACGGTTCCGATGGCCTGGAGCGCGGCAATCGCGTTCGAGATCCCCGCGTCTCCGCATACCTTCGCTCTCCAGGTGTCCAATGGTGGCGCTACGACGCTTCAGGGGGCATCGCGCAAAAAGACGATTGGAGGGGAATCCGTCCGCTACGGCTTCACCTTCACCGTCCCGCTGGGTGGTAGGGCGCGGTGGGCGCGAATCTTCCGGCCGGCGACAGCAGTCGTCGCTCCGGTGGAGGAAGGCGTCCACGTGGCACAGATGCGGCAGCTTGCGTTCACGCCGGCGGAGATCACGATTCGACTCGGTGAATCCGTGGAGTGGGTCAACTCGGACCCGGTCGCGCACACGGTGACGGCAACCGATCGGTCGTGGGACAGCGGCATCGTAGCGGCTGGCGGGCGATACCGCCGGGCCTTCACGGAAGTCGGCCGCTTCACCTATTTCTGCATACCGCACCCCGATATGCGCGGAACCGTCATGGTCGTTCCCTGATCCACTGCCTCGAGCCAGCAACGAGCGATGCCGTGGGTTTGCTCTCAATACCTTTCAAGGAGGCAATATGCGCAGAGTTGCTCTGGCACTGACATGTGTGCTGCTGGGTTGTAACGGCGAAGCACCGACGAACAGCCTCGCCCTTCAAGCAGGCGACGTGCTCGCCGCCAGACGGGAGGTTCCGAAGAACTATGGCGCCCAAC
>CAYRCA010000790.1:0-1958 GCA_964422565.1 uncultured Acidobacteriota bacterium
TTCGCCGCGGGCGAACCGCGCCCCATCCGACTCCGGTGTCCCGCCCCGGTCCCGAGGTCGGCGCTCCCGGTCGACGGGTCCCGCCGGATCGTCCCCTGAAGCCGCCGCGATGGCGTCGACTGAGAGCCCATGTAGAATAGCCCCGTGAGTCGCGTCATGCGAGTCCGGGACTTGTGTAAAGTCTACCGGCGATACCGCAGCCATTGGAGTCTTCTGGCCGAAATCCTCACCGGCCGGCCCAGGTACGAGCCCCACCACGCCCTCCGGGACGTTTCCTTCGAGGTGTCGTCGGGGGAGGCGTTCGGGGTCATAGGCGACAACGGGGCCGGCAAGAGCACCCTCCTCCGAATCCTTTGCGGAACGGCGTATCCCAGCGGGGGAGACGTGGAGATCACGGGCGCCACGACCGCCCTGCTGGATCCCGGGGCCGGTTTCCACCAGGATTTCACGGGACGCGAGAACATTCGTTTCACGGGCTCGATCATGGGCTTCAGTCGGGAGGCCGTGTTGGAGCGCGAGAGCGAGATTATTCGGTTCAGCGAACTGGATGCCTTCATCGACCAGCCGGTCAAGACCTATTCCTCGGGTATGGCGGTGCGTCTGGGATTCGCCGTCGCCACCGCCTTCGATCCGAATCTCTTGATTATCGACGAAGTGCTTGCGGTGGGGGATCAGGGGTTCCAGAAGAAATGCACCGATCGCATCATGGGCTATCGGCGGGAGGGAAAGACCATCGTTTTCTGCTCCCACAACCTCTATCAGGTCCGCAAACTCTGCGACCGGGTCTTATGGCTGGACCGCGGGAGGGTTCGGGCTCTCGGACCGGCCGGCGAGGTGGTCGATCGTTACGGTGACCGGATCCTGGCGGAGCGCCGGTCGCCGGCCGCATCCACCGCGCCGCCCGATCCAGGGCATGCGCCCATCTGCCGCGTCGAACGACACCGACTGAGCGACGCCCGGGGAGAGGCGGAGTCCGCTTTTCGAACCGGAGAAACGCTTTCTCTGGAAATTTGGGCTCGATTTACCGCCCGATTCGAGGGCGAGCCCGGGATCGGCGTTTCCCTTCTGCGCAACGACGGAACGATCGTCTTCACGACCTCGACCGGCTTTGACGGCTTCCGGCTGACCCGGGCGGATTCGGACCTGTTCTTCTGCCGACTTGTCCTGCCGAACCTCCGTCTCTTGTCCGGTAGTTACGCGTTTACCCTCATGGCCACCGATGGGCACAACATGCAGGTGTACGACGCCGCCGAGGAGGTCGAGGCCTTTACCGTCCGACACGAGGGACCCGAGTTCGGCGTCGTCTCCCTGGAACATTACTGGCGCGAGGTTTGAGGGCGTGTCGCGCGATTCCCGCACCCCACGCGGGGAGGCAAGTGCTCGGAACGGTGTCTTTGGTCGGAGTTCGTCGCATCCCGGTGGCATGTTTCCGGGAGCTGGGAGGAAGGGTAGCGTGAATGGCTGGCTTTCCGGAGGAGGCTCGGGAGGTCGAGTTTTCCGACGATCCCATCCGGGACCCGGATATACCGTGGACAGAGCCCGCACCGCCGGGTCGGACGGGGTATCGCCGAGTACTTCCCCCCACGCCAAGCCGACGGATGGCGTGAACCTCGAAACCCGAAACCCGAAGCATCCCCGGCGTTCGTCACTCTTCACTCCCCCCGGGTCCGCGAACGGCGAAGCGCACCGTGTCCAGCGACCGGCCCGAAGCGTCCAGCAGACTCAGGGTGTGGCGGCCCGCGCGAGGCGCCCAGGGAATCAGGGCCCGGTCGCCCAACCTCCGCCCGTTCAACTCCCAGACGCCCCCCGCCGCCAGGGCCGAGGCCTGAAAGAAGACCCGCTGCAGAGCCTCGGGGATGTCCGGATCCAGGGCGATGATCGTCCCATCGGCCGGATAAACGATGCGGCTCACCGCCCGGCCGCCCACCGGACGGACCACCCGGGGCTCGGTTCCCGCA
>CAYRCA010000791.1:0-1954 GCA_964422565.1 uncultured Acidobacteriota bacterium
GTGCTGCGCCCGGAGGTCGGCGCTTTCACGGGCATCGTGGCTCCGGACGGCGTGGCCGTGGAGTACCTCGTCGCCGACCGCGGGCTCGACCGCGAGCGAGCCGAGCGGCTGTGCGACGGGCGGGTCGGCAAAACGCGAACTTTCGTAAGATGAGACGAACTTCCAGAAGACGTTGAGATTGAAGTTCCATCTCGAGGCCGACATGCCGCCGCCGGCGATGGCGCGCGGCACTTCACGGTCCGAGCGCATCACGTCTCCGGTCTCAATCCGCGCGGTCAAAGCAGTGGCGTTTAGAAACAGCTGAAGGGTGTGCGCCAGGCGGCGGGAACGAAGATCCATTTCGACACCCGTGGAGTCCTGATCGCGGTTTTCATAAAGCTCCATCAGGCGTCCGTTGAGGCTACTGGTCGTGCCGCTCAAATTGATCCCGTTTCGTCGTTGGACGAAGAATGCGGACACCGTCCCGGTCCCCAGGCGGTGATCGGAGAGTCGGAACCCCAGGTCAGCCATCAGACGCCCTTCCTTCTCCGGCGGCTGCAGGTTGGTATTGAGAGTCCCCCGCCTCGGCTCGACGGTTCCGCCGACCAGGTTGCCATGTGCCGACAAGTTCTCGCTGAAGTAGTATGCCGCGCCCAGGCTCCCGGACAACACGGGGGGCTCCCATTCGTTCAGGACCGGAGGAACGTTTCGATAGGGATTCGCGTTTTCCTCAATGCTGAATGCCCCGTACTCGTTTATGTAAGTCCTCTGATAGCGCAGGCCGGTGTCGAAGACGAAGGCGCCGACCCGATGCTCATCGGTAACGGCAAGCGAGTAGGTTTCCAGGTCGGAGGGCCGGCCCGCGTAGAACCGTTTGCCGTAAGGGGCGACCCAGTGATTGAAATTGACGCCGACCCGGAGCACGTTGTTGTCCGTGAGAGCAAACGACTGGATGGCGTTCGCCGTTAACTCGCGGTCCCAATCCCGGGTAGAGGCCGTCCCTGCCTCGGTTTGGGCCACATGCGTGTTATGTCTGTCGCTGTATCCGAGGACGAGTTGCGTCGACATCCGCTCGTTTGGCCGATACAGCGCCTTCACTGTTCCAAAGCTCGTCTGGACGGGGTCGAACTCCTCGAGCGCGTTTTGCAGCCTTCGGTTCGCGGGTGGAAGTGCCTGGACGAGCCCCCTGCTGCCGCCGACGTGGAACAGATGAGTCGTCACGGACAGCGAGTCTGATCCGACCCAGCTCAACCCGGCGTAGTAACTCGTCAGCCTTTCCGCCCCGTGCCGGTCTTCGGGACCGTCGGTGCGGAACCCGTCAAGGCTCAGGCCGTAGGAGAAGTCTCCGAAGCTGCCTCCGTGAGAAATGCGCGCATTGGCGGTGCCCAGACTCCCGTATTCAATTTGTACGGCGGTCTCGCGCCCCTCATAGCCCCTTGGGACTACGTTGATGACACCGACCAGTCCCGAGTTTCCGGCCAGCATCGCCCCGCCGGAGCGCATGACCTCGATACGTTCCACGTCCGCGGCGGACAGGAAGTAGGGAACCTCGTGAAACTCCCGAAAGAGGGCGCCGTCGACGGCGTATTCCGGGTAGGGGTACTTCTGGCCACGCATGGAGACGAACTGTTTGACCTTCCGCCCCCGGGACTCGATCCAGGCGCCCGGCACGAATTGAAGCGCGTCAACCAACGTCTCGGCACCCTGCTTTTCGATCTCGGCCCTGTCGACCACCGTCGTAGAGAGTTCGAGCCCGACTGATTCCCGTCCCGGGGCAAGCAAAAGCTCGGGAGGCTTCCTGCCCTTCTCGGCGGGTTTCCGAAATTCCAGCCAGATTCCGTAGTTAACTTCGCCTCGCCGTTCGGGTTTTGGGATTCGAATCCGGTAGTCCTCGATCTTCAGAGCCCGCATGATCCCGGTCAACTCAGTCGCCGTCTCCTGGACGTCGTAGATCGGCTCTTTCTTGATCCGGCGC
>CAYRCA010000792.1:0-1941 GCA_964422565.1 uncultured Acidobacteriota bacterium
CGAGGTATGAGCACCCGCTCGTCGACAAAGAACTCGCGGCCGAAGAACTCCTGGCGCCCCCGAAGGTACTGGATCGGGTAGGAGTCGGACCGGCGCTCGATCCAGCGGGAGAAGCGCCTCATTGCGGCGACGGGCACCGGGAACTCCGGATGGGCCAGGAGAAAGGCTCGGGTCCTCCCCAGGACGGTGGCGAGCAGCAGTTCCGCGTCCTCGCGGGGGGACGTCAGGCCGGCGGCGGCCAAGCGCTTCACAGACCCTTCCAAGAGTTCGGCGACGGTGCTTCCCACGCTGCTATTGAAGAGCGGTTCGGACGTCGAGGCAACCCCTTACCCGCGGGCCCCCTTCCGCGCCCAACCCACGGCGACAGGCGGGGATGCCTGCCGTCCCGTCTCGCCGGCTACGGCTCGAGCCATGGTCGGAGCCGACGCTCGAGACCCCTCCTGTTGTAGGGCGCGCCCACTTGGAGACCTCGGCTCTGGTGCCAGAAGGTCGGGTCGGGCGCGTCGTCCTCCCACCGAATCCCCGGCTCGAAAAAGAGCAACACCCCCCAAACACTCGGCGCGGGCAGACGCAAGCGCTCGGAGTAGGCCCGCGACCCGAATCGCCATACATCCCAGAAGTGGGTCACTCTCGGGTCCGGGATATAGGTCAACGCCGCCCGACGGGCTTCGCCCAGGTTGTCCCCCGCCTCGATAGGCGCCCAGACGAGCAGGACCCGGATCCCGGCGTCCGGAAACCTCTCCAGAATATCCTGCAGGTCGGCGCTGACCTGCAGACAGTGGCCGCAGGTGGGGGAGAAAATTACCATCAGCCGCGCCTCGTCTTCCGCCTCGTTGAACACCCGCACGAAGGGAGCGCCGTCCATCGGGACGGGCGTCACGTGGAGTTGGCCCTGGAGCGCCCCCGCGACAAGCAGCGCGGCGAAGGATAGATGCATGACGAGTTTCATCTTACCCTGCGGCGCCCGGAGTCGGCAAGCGAGCGCGGGCGGGGCCGGCAGGGCCGACGACCCCAATGGGGGTGGGGGACGGCCTTCCATCCGTTCCCCGTCTGGGTCTCGGCGACACTCGGGAAGGGCCGCCCTGCCCGCCGGCGACAAGCAAGGGGTACCCGTCGGCCAACCCCCTCCCTCGCCGCGGGGGCCGCGGGCGTCACAGATCCAGAATCCAGCGCGCCACCCAAAGGTAGATCAGGAGTCCGGTGGCATCCACAAACGTGCTCATCACGGGACCCGACACCACGGCCGGATCGATGCGAAGCCGCGCCGCCAGCAACGGCAGCAGCGCCCCGATACAGTTCGCCCACAGGATCACTCCCACTGTGGCCAAGGCGACGGTCAAGGCCAGCGCCTGCGAAGGATCCCAGGTGATGGCCCGGACGTAGGCCACCACCGACATGCCCAACCCGAGCAGGATCCCGACCTGCGCCTCGTGCCACCAGACCCGAAACGCCTCGGGGGGAGTGATGTCGCCGATGGCCAGCGCCCGAATGACGGTGGCGGTCGTCTGAGATCCCGCGTTACCTCCGGTTCCGATCAGGAGGGGGATAAAGATCACCAGCGCCACCATGGCCTCTAGCTCCCGCTCGAAGAGCCGCAGCACCGACCCGGTCAGCGTGGCGGTCAGAAAGAGAAGGAACAGCCAGCCGATTCGCTTCCTCGTGATCATGAGGGGCGAGGTATCCAGATAGCCCTTCTCCAGAGGTTCCGCGCCGCCGAATTTCTGAATATCCTCCGTGGCCTCGTCCTCGATGACGTGAATGATGTCGTCGACGGTGATGACTCCGAGGAGCTTCTCGTCGACGTCCACAACCGGAAGAGCGAGGAAGCCATAGCGACCCATCAGCCGCGCCACCTCCTCCTGGTCCATGTTGTCCCTGGCGGAGATGACATCATGAACACGGATGTCATCTCCGCCAGGGACAACATGGACCAGGAGGAGA
>CAYRCA010000793.1:0-1940 GCA_964422565.1 uncultured Acidobacteriota bacterium
CTTCTCCCAGTCTCCCCGCTTTCTCCCCGTTCGAGCCGTCTCTCCGGGCAGGCACGCCGCGCGCGAGGCCGAAGTAAAAGGAGAATCCAACAAGAAACCTCGCAGAAGTGTGTCACGTGGCACGTTGACGTCTGTATATTCCCGCGCGCGCTCCCTCCCAGTCTCACCTCGAAGCCGGCGTCCCTCCGTGGCCAGAGTCATCGCGATCGCTAACCAGAAGGGCGGGGTCGGGAAGACGACGACCGCCGTCAACCTCGCCGCCCGCCTCGCCGTCGCCGAACAGCGGACGCTCCTCGTCGATGCCGACCCGATCGAAGATGTCGGGATCCGTCTGGGCGAAGGCGCGGCTCGTCGGCAGAATCGATAGCAACAGCGCCGCCATCCACACCAGGGGTCGCATTCCGTTCTCCGAATTCCGAATTCTCATTTCTCGTTACCTCATGGCCGACTCACGCGGTCGCACGGACAAGCAGGGACCTACACGGACACGCACGGACTTACACGGACTTACACGGGCCAACGCGGACGGCCCGCGCTCCTCACTCCTCACTCCTCTTCGCGCCCCGTTTCGCGTGGGGCACGGGCCGGCAGGCCCGTCTCGGCAAGGATCTCCATGGCCCGGCCGATCGGGATCCGGAAAACGCCGGTATCCTCATCCACCCAACCGTAGCTGTTCAGCATCCGCTCCTCCCACTCCAGGACTTCGCTTAGTTCCCGGGCCGGTTCGACCTGAAGCCGGGGACCGAAAGGAATCTGCCGCGTGTCGATCAGCGGCGAGATCTCCTGGTCCGCCCGACCAAGCCGCGATTCCAGGATGTTGAACAAAAGGGCCATGGCGCCCAAAGCCACCACGATGAGCACCGCCAGCCCGACCAGAAAACCCAGAATCGGCTTGACGTCCGCGTCCGACGCCTCATAGCCCGGATGGGGGCGATCCTTCTCCAAATCCCGTCCCATACTCAACGATTTCCCCTCAGCCGCCAGGGTCGAGTCGCCAACCCGGCGCCCCCGGCAATACGCGGTCGGCCATGCATCAGTTTCCGGCCTCCACCCGGGCGATGTCTTCCTCCGAAACCTCGCCGTAACCGGCGCCCTGACTCAACTGAAGCGCCCGGACATAGGCGACGACGGCCCATCGGTCCAACGGCGCGATCCGGGAGGAGTAACCGTACATGGTTGCGAAGCCGTGGGTGATCACGTTGTAGATGTAACCCGAAGGCGCCTCTCGGAGCCGCACGATATGGAGGGAAGGAGGCTGCGTCATCCCTCGGCGAACGATCATGCCCTGCCCGGTTCCCACGCGGTCGTGACAGGGGGAGCAATAGATGTCGTACCGCTCCCGGCCTCGTTCCAGAAGCTCCCGGGTGACGGGAATCGGAAACAGTTCCGAGTCTTCCCCGTCCAGTTGCCCGCTGTAGAAGAGCCGGTCGTCGCGAAGCTGGCCCTGGGCGACGGTTCCCTGCGGGGGGACGCGGGAGGCGCGCCCGTCCGCAAAAAACGGGCTCGCCTCGTAGGACTCGTACCTCGGCTGGTCGTGCATGTCCAGGCGGCAGGCGGCCGGCGGCGCCATCAGCAGCACCGGCAGCCACCACCTTCCGGATCTCTTTATTCCGCCCATTCTCGACGTCATTCCCGTTGCCTTGAAGCCGCCGGACCCTTGATTCCTCAGCCTTCCCGTTCCCGCTCCAGTTCCGGGTTCGGATTGCGCACACGGGCCAGGTAGGTCGTTCGGGGCCGCGTGTTCAGTTCGGTCAGAATTCCGTAATTCCTGACGTTCTCCTTGTCCCTCGCCACACGGCTCTGGGGATCGTTGATGTCTCCGAAAACGATGGCGTCGGTGGGACAGACCTGCTGGCAGGCCGTCTTGATATCCCCGTCCCGCACCGTACGATCCTCCAGCTTGGCCTCAATCTTGGCGGCGTTGACGCGCTGGACGCAGT
>CAYRCA010000794.1:0-207 GCA_964422565.1 uncultured Acidobacteriota bacterium
GGCGATCGCCCGGGGGTCCGCCCCGGCCGCCGTCGCCGCCAAGGTCGCCGCCAAAACATTGGCCAGATTGTGGCGGCCCCTCAACCGGATGTCGGATACGGGCATCAAGGGAATCGTTCCGGCCCCGACATCGATCGATATGCGCCCGTCCGCGACGAAAGCGCCGGGAGCCGGTCACCGGTCCAGGCTGAAGGAGAGAGTTCGCGC
>CAYRCA010000794.1:217-1934 GCA_964422565.1 uncultured Acidobacteriota bacterium
GACCGCGGATCGGGTCACCGGATCGTCGGCGTTCAGCACCGCCCAATCGGCTGCGGACTGGTTCCGAAAGACCCGAAGTTTGGCGCGATAGTAGGCTTCCGGATCGGGATATCGGTCCAGGTGGTCGGGGCTGAGGTTGAGCAACACGGCGACATCGCACTTCAGGGTCGAAACCGTTTCCAGCTGGAAGGAGGACAATTCCACCACAAAGACATCCGCCCGTCGGCTCCCGCTCAGAGCCTCGGTCAGGGGGACGCCGATATTCCCCGCCACCACGCAGGCGCGCCCCGCCGCTCCCAGCATTTCACCCACCAGAGAGGTCGTGGTGGTCTTGCCGTTGGAGCCGGTGATCCCGATGAAGAAACCCCGCAGGAATCGGAAAGCCAGTTCCACTTCCGACAGGATGGGCACTCCGGCCTTCCGGGCCGCGTCCAGCTCAGGGAGCGTCGCCGGCACACCCGGGCTCAGGACGATGAAGTCGGACGATCTGAAATCCTCCGCCCGATGAGCGCCCAGGCGCAACGTCACCTCCCGCGGAAGCCGTTCGACATAGGTCCCGAGCCGTTCGGCCGGCCGGATGTCGGTCAGCGTGACCCGCGCGTGACGGGAACGGAGGAAGCCGGCCGCGGCCAAACCACTCCGTCCGAGACCGACCACCAGTGCTCTTCTGTCTTTCAACTCCATTGTCTATTCTTCGCGTCGCCCCCGCCCGCGCGGGTTCGGCCGCGGCTAACGGATCTTCAGCGTGGTCAGGCTGAACAAGGCAAATATGAGGCCCATGATCCAGAACCGGATGACCACTTTCGGTTCACTCCAGCCCATCAGCTCGAAGTGATGATGGATCGGCGCCATCAGAAGAATCCTCTTCCCCCTGAACTTGAACGATGCGACCTGGAGGATCACCGACAACGCCTCCAGCACAAAAATGCCGCCGATGGAGAAGAGCAACAGTTCCTGCTTGATCAGGATGGCGACGGTCCCGATGGCTCCGCCGAGTCCCATCGAGCCCACGTCCCCCATGAAGATCTCGGCCGGGTAGCAGTTGTACCAGAGAAAGCCCAGGGTGGCGCCCACCATGGCTCCGCAGAAAATGGTCAGTTCGCTGGCGTAGGTGTTCTTGATCAGGTCAAGGTAGGTGGCGAACGTGGCGTGCCCGGTGACGTAAGTGAGTACGGTCAGCGACGAGGCCGCGATGATGACGAGGCCGCCGGCGAGTCCGTCCAGACCGTCGGTGAGGTTGACGGCGTTGCTGCTGCCGACGATCACCAGCATGACGAAGAGGATCAGGGGCAGGAAGGTGGAGACGCCCAGGATGACCAGGTCGAGTTCGGGGGTGAAATGCTTGAAGAACGGCACACTGAGCCGGATGCTGTAGAGGCCCCGGAAACTGAGCGAAATGAGCACGGCGGCGATGCCCAACGCAAACAGCACCTGCAGGGAGAGCTTCTGGCGGACTTTCAGCCCGAGCGATCGCCGGCGGGTGATCTTTAGGTAGTCGTCGGCGAAGCCGACGGCCGAAAAGAACAGCAGCGCGGCGAGCGCGATCCAGACGTAGGCATTCGTCAGGTCCCCCCACATCAGGGTCGGGATGACGATGCTGATCACGATCAGAACACCCCCCATAGTCGGAGTCCCGGCCTTGTCCTGGTGCGACTCTGGACCGTCCTCCCGGACGTACTGACCGATCTGAAACTCCTTGAGGCGGGCGATCACCCAC
>CAYRCA010000795.1:0-1921 GCA_964422565.1 uncultured Acidobacteriota bacterium
AGAGAACGCGTACTTGCGGTCGCAGCTGGAAGACCGGTACCGGATCGACGGACTCCTGCGCAAGGTCATGGTCCTGCCCCGCTACGCCTATCGTCGGGTTTTCCAGTCCCGTTTCTTCCTCGCCTTCTTCGTCCTCTGTTTCGTGGTCCCCCTGGGGGCGTCGGTCTTGATCTACCTGAGGCACAATCTGAGCGCTCTGGCGCTGCTGGGGTTGCCCGAGGAAGCGGTGCTCCCCATCAATGCCGCCTTCTTCGAGGTGTTGCTCGGCGTTCAGGGCAGTTTCGTCTTCCTTCTGACCGTATTCGTGGGGCCGGGACTGGTTTCTCCCGACCTGACCCACAACGCGCTGCCGCTCTACTTCAGCCGTCCCTTTTCGCGAGCCCAGTACGTGCTGGGGAAGATGTCGGTGCTGCTCATTCTCCAGTCCGTTGTGAGCTGGGTCCCCCTCTCCCTGCTGTTTTTTCTGCAGGCCAATCTGGCGGGCGGAGACTGGATGCGGGACAACTTTCGCATTCTGGCGGCTGTCTTCATCGGCTCGTGGATCCTTCTCCTCTGCCTCGCGCTGCCGGCCCTGGCCATCTCCGCCTGGGTGCGCTGGAGGGCGGTAGCGGGGGCGCTTCTGTTCGCCCTTTTCATAGTGGGAGCCGGCTTTGGACAGGCCGTCAACCAGATCCTGGTGACCCGTTGGGGCGATCTGTTCCACATCAACCGGATGGTGCGGGTCATCTGGACCTGGCTTTTCGTCGGAGAGGCGGCGGACGCCCAACGGATCCGGGGGGTGTTGGTCGAGCCGATCCCGGTGTGGGGCGCCTGGCTGGCCTTGGGCGTCCTTTGCGGCATCTGTCTCCTCCTTCTCACGCGGCGACTCCGCGCCTACGAGGTGGTGCGCTGATGGGGGAGATGGACGAGCGGAGTATCGCCTTCGACAACGTCTCCAAGTTTTACGGCGAAGTCCTCGGCGTCAATCGGGTCTCCCTGCGGATTCCGCCGGGAGTCACGGGCCTGGTGGGTCCCAACGGTTCGGGGAAAACCACCCTGATGAACCTCATGACCGGTCTGCTGCGGCCCACCCGGGGCAGGATCCGGGTTCTCGGGACCACCCCTTTCCAGCCCGAGACCCTCTTTCGCCATGTGGGCTACTGCACGCAGTACGACGCGTTTCCCGGGGGATTCACGGGGCTCGACTTTCTGCGGGCCTATCTTCGGGTCCACGGCTATTCGGCGCGAGAGGCCCACGAGAAGGCCTGGGCCGCCCTGGAGCGGGTGAGGCTGGTGGACGCCGCCACCCGCAGGGTCGCCGGATACAGCAAGGGGATGCGCCAGCGCGTCAAACTGGCCCAGTCCATCTGCCACGATCCGACCGTCCTGGTATTGGACGAACCTCTGAACGGCCTGGATCCGATGGCTCGCGCCGAGGTGAGCGCCCTGTTCCAGGATTTCGCCCGGGAAGGCCGCTTTGTGATCGTGTCGAGCCACATTCTGCACGAGGTGGACCTGATCTCCGACCAAGTGGTGCTCCTCAACGGCGGCTATGTCGTGGCCGAGGGGGATATCGCGCGGGTTCGCGGTGAGATGCCCGAGCACCCGATCCAGGTCCTGATCCGCTGCGACAGGCCCGCCGTGCTGGCGGCCCGGCTTTTCGAGATGGATCACGTGGTGGAAGTGAAACTCCAGGAGGACCACCGCGGACTGCTGATCCGGACGCGGGACGCGGACGAATTCTATCGACATCTGAACCGGGCGGTGCTGGAGACCCATCTGCGGATCGAAACGGTGACCCCGGCCGACGACGACGTCTATGCGGTCTACCAATATCTGATCGGGTCCGATGGAGGGGGCCTATGAGTTGGTCGGCGACCCTGCCCCGGGCGCGGAAGGCGCCGCCCTGGGACCTCTGGATCCGGCAGATTCGGGGTATCGT
>CAYRCA010000796.1:0-1920 GCA_964422565.1 uncultured Acidobacteriota bacterium
CGCCTCGATCGGCTTGATATCCTTGCCGATGAAGCTGCGGCCGATCTCGACGCAATGACAGCCCAGGTCCAGAATCGCTCCCCCCCCGGCCTGATTCCTGTCCCAGAACCAGGCGCTATGCGGTCCCCCGTGTGTCTCGCGCGACCGCACCCAGGTCACCCGGCCCACGGCGCCGTTGCTCACCGCCCGCAGGGCGTGCAGCGTCTTGGGCGGATAGACAAGATCCTCCAGGTAGCCGCTGAACACTCCGGCCTTCTCCGCGATGTCGAGAATACGCTTCGCCTCGATCCCGTTTCGCGCCAGCGGCTTGGTGCAGAGGATCGACTTGCCCGCCCTAGCAGCCAGCTCCACGCATTCGAGGTGGCGATGATTCGGGGTGCCGATCACGACCGTGTCGGTCTCCGGGTCGTTGACGGCCTCCTCCAGATCACTCGACCAGCGGGGAATGTTCCACTCCCCGGCGAACTCCCGGGCCCGTTCCGGCGTGCGCGAATAGACGTTCAGGACCTGGTCGACGCCGCGCTTGCCCCGAATCGAACGGACGTAGAACATTCCAATCAACCCGCTTCCCAGCAGAGTGACACGGTGTCCATGGCTCATCGAAGGTTCCCTCCCGAAAGATAAGGCCGCCCGAAACGCCGCCCCCCCGGGGAGGGTATTTCAGCTCAAGAAATGCGTCAAGAGGCGCCCGCGGGGCGTCGATCCGGGGCGCACCAAACGCGGAACTCGGGGATCACCCGCGAATCAGCCGGCCGGCTTGAGGACCGTGCAGACCGACGAGCAGATGGGGCCGCCGATGTTGAAGGTGGCGGCCGCGTCGGGCCGCGGGACCTGGAGCGGAAGGGGGACCTTGCCCAGAATCTGCCAGGCGCACCAGCCCACCATGGCGACCCCCGTCGCTCCGATGGGATGTCCCTTGGCGATGAGCCCGCCCGAGGTGTTGATGGGACAGGTTCCGTCGGGCGCGGCCTTGCCGTCGGACCAGAAACGGGCACCGCCACCCGGTTCGGCCACACCGAGGACCTCGGCCGCCAGGGCGCCCATCACCGTAAAACAGTCGTGGACCTCCGCCACCCTCACGTCGCGGGGGCCGATCCCGGCCATCTCATAGGCCCGGTTCATCGCGCGCAGGGCGCCCTCGGGGCGTAGCGGGTTCCGCCTCCGGCGGGAGAGGGGGTCCGTGGCCTGTCCGAATCCGGCGACCTCCACACACTGGGCTCGGTCGATCCCCAGCCGGCTCAGTCCCTCGTCGGTGGCCAGGATCAGGGAGGCGTAACCGTCCGTGATCTGAGAACAATCGTAGGTTTTCAGGGGAAGCCCCTCCACGATGTAGCGGTTGATTCCCTCGATACGCGCCACCTGGTCGAGCGTCACCTCCACCTTCCGCATCTGGGCGAAGGGATTGTGCCGGGCGTTGGCGTACCCCTGCACGGCCACATGGGCCAGATCCCTCTCCGACAATCCGTGGGCCTCGAGGTAGTCCCGCATCACCTCGGCGAAGATGTGGGGGAACACGTAGACCTTCCCTCCCCTCTCGTCGGGATGGGAGAAGTATCCGAGCGCCTCTCCGATGAGCCTGCCGTCCACCTTCCCCGCCTCGTCCCGCATCTTCTCGTAACCGACGGCGATTCCCACCTCGCCCCACCCCAGGAGGAGTTTCTGGATCACCGACAGGATCGCCTGCCCGCCCGAGGCGCAGGCGTTTTCCACCGCCTCGATGGGCTTTCCCTCCAGCCCCTCCACCTCCGCCACCAGGCCCGCCAGCAACCCCTGACGGTTCAGGGAGATGTTGCAGGTGGCCCCGATGCTGGCCACGTCGATGGATCCGGCCGGGACGCCGATTTCGTCGCAGGCCCCGAGGACGGAGCGCTTGACGATCTCGGGAACGAGCTCCGCGGCATTGCCGAGGAGACCAATGGA